>RFHA01000359.1 GCA_003696565.1 Chloroflexota bacterium | reverse complement strand
CATCCCTCTGTTACAAGCGATTGTCATGCTCATCATCTTTTTTTATGCGATGGCAAATTTGATGGCAGACATTTTATACAGCGTTTTAAACCCCCGCATCCGGTTGAATTAGAGCGTAGTTGTCGCAGTGACTGTATTCTTTAATTCACTTCTGCTTTGCCCGATTCTTTTTCTGCTAACCAGGCTTCATATTCTGCTTCACTGACAAGCTCGCCATCGGTCACATCGCTGCGGGTTAAGTTTTTGCTTTTACTGAAATAGAGATGTAGCTCTGCCGGGAAGGGGCAGCGAGTTGCCTGCACAACCTTGCGCACAAAATACCCACTTTCATCATCTGTTAGGCTCAGGTCATTCATGGTGTTTACCCGTACTTTGACCACTTCCTGGCAGTGTTTGGGACGGACGTAAAAATAGAGTCCCCATTTATCATAACTAGAGCCAGAATGACCACGGTTACCGAATAGTTTCCTTAAAAATCCCACTGATTCCACCTCATTTTGATTGGTTGTTGGTTGATCTTTAAGCGGTATTGATTATAGACCAGATTATACCAATGAGCCAAACACTATGTCCTTAAATATGATGCGCCGTTGATGTCTACGATACAGCCGGTCATGAATTGCGAGCCTTCTGATGCCAAAAATAATACCACATATGCTACTTCTTCCGGTTTAGCGACTCGCCCTAATGGGCTTTGATTGCGGATGGCATCCCCACGGTCACTATTGAGAATATCTAATGCCATATCAGTCTCCACAAAGCCTGGTGCAACGGTTGCGACAAAGATATTGTATGGTGCGAGTGCCACGGCTAATGACTGCCCTAGTTGGTTCATACCGGCTTTGCTAGCACCATAAGCTGGAGCGGTTGGCTCCCCGCGGAACGCCCCACGAGACGAGATATTGATAATGCGCCCGCCGCCTGTTTGCATCATGTGCTGTGCTGCGCAATAACTGGCATTTGCTGCGCTCATTAGGTTGGTCTGGATGGTACGCTGCCAATAATCTTGCCATGCGTCATAGTTTACCTCTGTGATGAGATGCTCATCATAAATCCCAGCGTTGTTAACCAGAATATCCAGCTTGCCAAATGCGGTAATGGTTTCATCTACCATGCGTTTAACATGGGTTGCGTTACTCACATCTGCCTGCACGATGATGTGCCCTTCACCTGTTAGCATGGCATGGGTTTGTTCCGCGGCAGCACGATTCTGATGGTAATGTACAGCAACTCGTGCGCCTTTTGTTGCAAATTGGCGGCAAATTTCCCGCCCGATACCCCGTGAACCGCCCGTAACTAGAACAGTCTTACCGCTAAAATCCATATTGTGTTGCCTTTCTGTTGTTTGAAGTACGCAAGTATTATAATCTGTTGAGGGACAGATAAAACAAAGGGAATAGAATGGCACTGGAATTCAATAAACTGACTGAGCAAGTCTATAAAATGGGTGCAATGATTGAAAAGCTGGATTTTGACATGCGTGAAAGCCTACAAATTGCTAAACAGCGTTTTGCAGCGGCGGGTGATCCGGCAGAAGTCCACAAGCGTATTCAAATCGTCCGGCAGAAAAACATCAGTGGGTATCGTGGTGCGGCATTGATGGATGGTAGCAACGAACCGATCAATATGATTTATCCTGCGCCAACCCCGCCAGAACGCGCTACGATTATCGCTGGAGATGGCTCTCAAATTTATCCTAACGAACAAGCGCCGGTGCATTTTTATCTGATTAACATTGGGGTGTTTGTTTATCACCATGGGATTGATCATCTACCGCAACAAATTACCATCCCAACGCTGTACTTTCACAAAGATCATGTTCATGATCCACATCAGCGTATTATTAGCAACCGCACTGTGGATGCACGCCGCACCGTTAAGGAAATGCAGACGCTGGCACAGTTGGCATGGGAATACAAAGACATCTATCCGGAAGCACCGATCATTGCGTTATATGACAATAATTTGATGTTTTGGGCGGATACTGAAGTGTATGGTGGGTCTCGTCTGATGCAAGATTATCACGCTGCTATGCAACAACTTTATGATGTGCAGGCGAACGGTGTGCAAACCACATTAGCGGGCTATGTGGATAACCCACGGGGGAGTGTGGTGCTACGTTTGTTGCATCTGCTGACCTTAGCCGATGAAACCGCCATCCACGCTAATCAGAACATCATTGAACAGGGGGGAGATTTAGAAGGGTTAAAGGATAAACACCTGTTTCAGGCGGTGCTTGCCCCGGGAGATCGCAGCGCGGTGATGGTGCAAAACTCCCCACGTAATTTTGCGTATCGTCAACACAACAGCAGCCATGAAATCGCGTTTTTCTATGTAAAAGTTGGTAGTGGATCAAACACAAACATCGCACGGGTGGATATTCCTGTGTGGGTTGCGCGTAATCATCAGGCGGTAGAAGCCTTGCATGGGGTGTTATTGGCGCAATCGACGATGCAAGGGCGCAATCCCTATCCTTACGCGCTTTCTCGTGCGGATGAATTGGCATATGTTAGCAGTAAGGATAAAGCAAAACTGGACGAGATGATAAACTTAGAGCTTCGCCGTAAAGGGATTGAGCCATTGATTGCAGGACGACCAAAAGCCCGTGGTAAAGAACTTGCCCGGAGCGATCGCACGGCTTATGAGATCAATACCGATTTGCGTGGGTGATAACGCTAATCGACATCAAAGGGACCAAAATACGGTCCTTTACCTAATAGGTTGCCGTTTAGGTCATCATAATGCACCACAACATGCAGCTTTTTGGTCTCATCCACTCGGATATTGATAACCACTACAAGCTCATCCATGTGCGGGAAATCCTCAACGGCGAATTCAAACAAGTCTTCATAATCCGCGAGGTTATCTTGCACCGTTTGCATTTGCCCAAAGCCAAAATAAAACACATGAAAATCTTTGGGGCTAAACTGAAAATCTAGGCGGGCAGTTGCCTCTAGGGGGGTACCACTTGGGATCACATCAAAATACGTGTCTCCCGAATAAATTACAATGGATTTGTTTAATACAGCCATGTCACTAACCGTTCCTCATCGTTTATATTTACCAAAACGTCCTAACAACCAACCTAAGCCAAATGCCCCAACGACAACCCACTGCCAAAAGCGCGTGGTGCGGTCAATCGGTGCCATTTGTGCTCCAATAATACGCCGATACCCACGACGATAAACCGGTAGCATCAACCAGGGTAAAAACGTATCGCTGATAAAATATGCCAGGCGCGTGTAAGGGAACTTGGGGTGTGGACCAATTGGTGTTGGTTGTTCATCTGCCAGTTCCACGTCACCCACAACAACCTGATTGCTATCCGCCACACCCCGTGCAATGACATAACCATGTGGGTTGATGATCTTGGTTTGTTGATAATACGCTCCTTCAATTGTGGCTTGTTTTGCTTGCCATAAATACCCTAATAATCGGGGGTGGAGCAGGCTAGCGGCGATCATCGAGATGAGCGGGCGCGGCACTGCTGTGCGAAATGTGCCAGAGCCGGTTGTATTGATTACGGGTACACGCATCCATGCTGCTAATAAATCCAAATCCGTGCCAAAGGGGGTTTCATTTCCGGTGTAATAGCGATCACCAATGATGAGGGTTTTATTTGGAAAGACTAGGCGTAGTTGGTGCATGGTTGGCGGGCAACTCATGATGATGATCGCATCTACTCGCCCGGCGTAACGCTGCCATAGCTCTGGATGTGCATAATCCCAGCAGATCATCATGCCTAGGTTGCCCAGGTCAGTATCAGCGATGGTGATGGATTCGGACTCGCGGAAGTAAGCGCGTTCCCATGCCCAGGGATAGTTTTTGTCATATCGCCAGTTTCGTCCATCCGGTGAGAAGAGCAAAGCGGTATTGTAAACTTCATCAGCATCACGCAGTAACAGCGTACCGGCTAAATGGATACGATGCAAGGCGGCTTGTTGTCGCATCCAGGTGACGGTTTGCCCATTGAACGGCTCAGCATGACGATAGTTGTTTGCATGATAACGATACCCGATGTTGAATAATTCTGGCAGTACAACCAAGTCTGCACCGGCATCTACAGCTTGCTTGATTAACATTTCGGCACATGCCAAACGTTTGGCAGTGGGGGCGGGGGTGGCATCCATTTGAATCGCAGCGATTTTTAGTTTTCGGGGCATTGAAACGTCTCATCATCATTGTTTACTTTTTATATTTTAGCGAATTTTTTCGATGTGGGGTATTGATCCCTTGGCAACATAGAGATGCCCCAATTATTAAGCGTGTCAATTTTATATCCATCACATTCGACAATCCCCGCTATTCATGTAAATTGCGCAATAAGATCAATCAAGGTACTATCATCAATCATAAACCATGCCTCAGAAAATGGGGGGATTTTATTAGGGAGGGCTTGATGACCTACGGCGAATTTACCAAACGAGTGACCACAACAGTGGTGATTATCGGCGTGGCGTTTATTCTTTTCCGCGCTGTGATTGATTTGGCATCTATCTTACTGATCGTATTTACGTGTTGGGTGCTTTCGGTTGGTTTAAACCACATTATCGGTAAGATGACCTCACGCGGGATGAATCGCGGTTTGGCGGCTCTCATCACCTTGAGTGGGGTGGGTTTGGTCATTGCGCTGGTTTTGTTCATTATCATCCCGCCTTTTATCGTGCAGATTACTAACTTGGTTAATGATCTACCGACAACAGTAGAAGGTTTAGTGCAGGATTATGATAATTTCCGCACACAAAACCCCAATTTGGGGCGTGTTCTGCCACAATTTACCCTAGACGACTATCGTGAGTTGTTTAATGCGCAAGTTGCTGAGATTACAGCAGGAGAACCACGGACTGCACTCAATTTAGATGTTCGGCAACTGGCGGGGTCTGCATTACCAATTTTAGGTGGGATAGGTAGTTTTGTAGGGTCTCTGATTGCCAATACGATATTTATCATCTTAATTACTGGCTATTTATTGGCGGATCCGCTGGTTTATTATCGCCCTATTCTCACCATTATCCCAAAATCTCAGGAACAACGGATGGTGGAGGTGTTAAACAAAATCCGCAAAGCGATTGTCGCGTGGATGGGTGGTTTGGCGATCTCCATTACATTTACAGGAACGTTGGTCACGCTCATGATAGGTGTGGTGCTGAATGTGCCTAATGCGCTGGCGTTGGGCGTGCTTTCTGGCGTGGCGGGGATTATCCCTAATGTTGGCTATTATATTGCTTTGGTTCCGGTAATTATCTTCACTGCTGCGGATGATCCTGTTAAAGTCATTCCAGCGGCAATTATTTACTGGTTGATTAACCAGATTGAAGGGGCGTTGGTCACCCCGGCGGTTGTCAAAAATCAGCTTAATATCCCAGCGGGCGTAGTTTTGCCGTTTCAGTTGATTGCGGCGGCGGTGTTTGGGTTTTATGGGATCTTACTTGCTGTGCCAATTTTGGCGATTTTGATTATCATTGTCAAAGAGTTTTATGTGTATGACACCTTGGGCAAGGGTAAAACCTATAATCCACAATTAGTGATGCTGCCGGATGGTGAAATTCGGATTGAATATGATGAAGATGACCTAGCAGAAAATCCACATGCGCGGGCAGAAGCCTAAAGCACAACATTAGGGAAGTTGAAGCGATTTAATCAAGCGGGTATATAACGGAAGATATGTTGCATCTGGTGCGATGAGAGCAGCAATCACTTGAGTATCTCCAGATAAGCGGATACGTTCCTGTGCCTGACGAGGGTGTTCTGGCATGATTTGTATATCGTCTGGATTTGTTGCCACAACGATGAACGCGCTGTCATCGGCATTGGCAAATACGACCCAAGGCTCAGCAAATGCAGCGGAGCTGACCACACGCCAATCTGGTGGATACCATGTTTGAAAGGCTTGTGATGTATAGGTGTTATAGGTCACGATAACCGGTGGACCAGGCGTTGCAGCTAATTGTGCTGGTTCCTCAGCGGGGATGCAAGCGGGATTCAGCACAATTAGCCATAAACTGATTAGAACCCACCACCAAGCTGTTTTTTTAGGTGATTTACTGTGCTTGATAATACATCACTCCCATAATAAAACGGGCGTTATTCACCCCGCACATAGTTCGGTGCATCAGGTTGACGCAAAGCCTGTAATCCGGCGTGTGGATCATCACAAGAGATAAATCCCGACCAAGCGGTGATGCGCCAATCACCAGGGGTGACTTCTTCTACCCGGTGATAAATGCAAACCCCTGCAAACCCTTGCCCTTCTTCATAGGTTGCGAGGATTTGTATATCCCAAGCATTGCCGTCCCGAATAGAACGCCGATAAACCGCCGAACCATATTTAAGTAACTCGCCCCATTCTGGTGGTGTATAAGCAGCAATACAAGCGGAAACACGTCCATCTGGGCAGTTTTCCCGCACATAATTTTGCATTCCAGGGGAAAGTAGGGCAAAGGCGGTCTGTTCATCGTAGGTTCCGGCAGCGTTGATAAAATCAACAGCCGCGTTAAAAGCGGGTTTGGTATTTTCTGGTGTTAGCACCGCCGTGAGGGCAATTAATGCCCCAATCAGCACAACGAACACGCCGAGAATAATCGCAATTTGTTTGTTGCTCATATTAGCCTTGGTTACTCATGAAAATCAAATCTTGTTGAATTATAATAGCCGCGGTGTACAAATCATAGGTGGCTTTAATAGCGCATGACAACCAAACAAAAGACACACAATGACTTATCTCATCAATTCCTTGAGGAAGATCAAATTCACATCCTGACATTTCATCGTCCATCACGAGAGGCAACAGATACTTGGTTTAAGATCATTGGTGATTATTATCAACAGATCACACCAAACACACCGGTGAAAATTTTAAGCGACTATCGCTTGAGTGGCTTTCCACCGCTAGCATATACGATGCGCAAAGGGCGGGTATGGATGAAGGAACTCCCTTTCCATCCACCGGTCAAGTTGGCGATTGTTCATAATTCGGATGTGATTGTGCCAATTTTTGCTACATTGATCCAAACATTACGCCTGGGGCATTTGACGGTAAAATTTTTCCGTGAGGATGAGCCAGCTCTAACATGGTTAAAAACACCGTAAAAGTTAGAGCTTATCAATCGTCACGGGCGGGATGTTTGTGGTGGTGATTTCTGGTTTGCTGATGGTGGTCGAATCCATCACACAAATGAGCAGAATCATCAGGCACATGGTAACAATGACACTG
>RFHA01000358.1 GCA_003696565.1 Chloroflexota bacterium | reverse complement strand
TTAAGCACTGTTTGGAAATTATGAGATATTTTATCTCATTTTGATGCACTTTATGACAATCAGCATAAAAAACTAGGAATTTTGTGTGAACGAGTTAGCTATCAGTAATAACTACTGGGTATAATCATACCTCAATCAATCTAAATAATTTGTGATATACATTACAAAATTAATATATATTGAGTGAAAACAATTGCTGGTGAGAGATAATTAAATAAGTATATTAATTCTTAGACAAGGTTGCTTATATAATGCGTTTGTTCATTAGCTATGCACGAGATAACAAAAATTATTGCACAGAGATTGCCAAATTATTGGCACGGACGCATGAAGTTTGGGTGGATGATCGCATTCATATGGGGCAGAACTGGTGGGAAGAGATTGTCAAGCAAATTGTAGCATGTGATGGGTTTATCTTGCTGGTTTCTCCGGATTCATTGGAGTCAGAGTATTGTAAGCAGGAACTCAACCTTGCGCGTGCCATGCATAAGATGATTTTCCCGGTTCTCATTACCCCTGGGGTTAGTCTGCCGGAGCATCTTGCTCATCTTCAATATGCGGATGTTTCTAAGGGGTTAACATCACAATCGGTTAGTGATTTGTTAACATCTCTTCAAGTTGCAGAAAGGCGTGCCCGCTTTGAAAATCCTTTTGAGCAACCCGAACCCGTTTTTACTGGTAGAAAAACACAAACATTTTCAACCTATTCAGCTAAGCCATCTATCAACCCGGAAACCCTGGTTGATGAAGTTACCCGTGCTGTGGATCATCAGGACTTTGAAAGGGCTATCCTGTTATTGCGCCAAGCTAAGGACAGTGGCATCTCTATTCGATTTATTGACTTGGATGAGATGCTTTATATGGTAGAAAAAGAACGAAAAAGACATGAGTATCTACGGGAAGCTGAACGGGAATATCGTCCAATTGTCGCGATGATTCGCAGTCAATCCATGCGACGGTTTGGATGTGAGGCGTTTTTACGCTTTGCAGAACAATATCCAGATTATGACCCCGATAATGTGCGATTAATTTGTAACAAGGTGTTTTTTCCGCTAGCGGAATGGTGTATTATTCCTGCTGGTGAAGTTACGTTGATTTATGATGATCGTGAAGTGGTCTATCATGTGGATCGTTTTAAGATCAGCAAATATCCGGTTACAAATGAGCAATTTCATATCTTTGTTAAAGACCCGGATGGCTACTGTAATCCTGAATGGTGGCGATTTTCTCGGGAAGCGCGTGCTTGGCGTGAGGAAAAGTCAAAACCCATCCGCCCTAAATTCCCACAAAAAGATCATCCACGAGAGAATATTTCTTGGTATGAGGCGGTTGCTTATACCCATTGGCTTTCAGCACATTTAGGCATTTCTGTTATGCTCCCATCTGAGGAGCAATGGCAACGTGCTGCACAGGGTGATGACAAGCGTGTTTTTCCGTGGGGAAACCGCTTTGACCCAAACCGATGCAATAGTATAGACAGTAAAATGCGGACAACACTTCCTGTTAACCATTCATTGACAAATATGAGTCCATTTGGTGTGGTTGGAATGGTTGGAAATGTTTGGGAATGGTGTATCAATGGGGATGAGCATTCTGGTGCTAAGGTAGTAAGGGGTGGGTCGTTTATTAGCCCTGCTGAGCGTTGTACAACCACGTTTCGTTATTTACTTAATCCGCGTCATCGTTATGCCACAATTGGATTCCGTGTTGTTACAAAAGAATAAAAAAGGCAGATGAGTCTCTGCCTGGATGTGCCCCCACCAGGACTCGAACCTGGGCTTTTGCCTCCGGAGGGCAACGCTCTATCCGCTGAGCTATGGGGGCGTTCTGTACCACATCGTAGCAGATTTTACCCTTAGCGACAAGTGCCTAATTTCTATTTTTAATTAGTGCTGCCAAAATCGTCTAAATCTTGATCTGGTGCATAGTCTTGAATCGCCTGCAAAATACGCGCTGCCTCTGCTTCGTTGCCAGCACGACGATATTCTTGCGCTAAATTAAACCAAGGCTGTAGGGCATCTTTTCCGGGTCCTATTGGACGCACAGCCGGTAACAAATCAAACGTTGCTGGACGACCGCCGTATAATACCGCTGCAAACTCCGCTGGAATCACCCGCCCAGGTAACGCCTGTCGAATTAATGCTTCACGTGATCTTGGATCATCTGTGATGATTGCTTCTATGGCGTTGGGATATTCAAAGCGTGTACCATAAAGTCGTGCCAGTGTTAAATCACGCCTTGCAGTTTGAATATTTCCCGCAGCGATATATGCCCGTGCCCGTGACGCATAATAATCACCGTTGTTATCATCCAGCCGGATCGCTTCTGTAAATGCGACAATAGCATCCTGTGGTGTGGTGGCGGTTTCACCTTCTACCCAATAGTCGGCTGCTGAGGTTGGCACTGTTGGGCGGCTTGTGGGGTAGCCATGTGCAGTACGAACACGATACGCTAAATCTACCGGTAATGTCTCAAGATAACTTTCTAATGCAGCACGGCGTAATGGGGTTTCTATCCAGAAAGCTGCTAAAGGTAACCGATTCAATGCTTCTGTGCTATAACGCATTCCATTAATGTACCAAGCGATGATCGTCGTCTCGTCAGCTAATTCGCCGGATTCTGCCAACCGCGCCAGATGAAGTTGATACCCGCGTAAGGGCATAATATTGACTGCTGTTTGAACTGCATCATACGCTGCGGATAAGTCACCCTGTGCTTCATATAGGGCGGCAAGGTTCATCCAGCCTACATCCCATGTCGGTTCTAATATCAGTGCAGATTGATAGCTTTCTATGGTGTTCTCTAGGTATGCTATTTGTAGATCATATAAATTCAGATATGGGTCAATTGATTCGGCACGTTGTGCGTTTTTTAGCGGATCAATTCCATTTAAACTTGCTTGATAAGCGAGTTGTGCGCGGTCAGCTTGTAGCAGAAAACCAGCGTAGCATAAAACAATTATTAACCCTATCCATGCTGGTGTTTTACGTCCTGGTGGACGAATATCCAGGCTAGAACGCTGCCCAGTGATGCTGTAAGCGACTAACAATAACAAAACGAGAACAACAGGTGTCACGGTAAATACATCTACCATACTGTGAACACACATGCCAATAAATGCTGCGATTGTCGCTTCTAGCCGGATTTTTTGCCCATGCCAAGGTTGCCTTTTCCAGGTATTCCGCCATGCATTAACCAGTAGAATCCCTAACCATATAGAGACAACGACACCGAACAAGCCAGTCTCTGCTACAGTATTTAATGGCGCATTGTGTGCGGATGCTAATTTATCACGGGCTTGTTCTGGTGTGCGGTACTGACGCAATGCTCGCCCATACACACCCGGACCAACCCCCGTAATCGGATGGTCGATCCACATTTCGATCGCACTTTGATACATATCTAACCGCCCAGCGTCACCACTACTGCGTGTTGTACTCATGGCGAATACAATGCCGAACAAACCTAACCCCAAAGCAAGACCGACACCAATAAGCCAACGCGGGAAGGACTGTCGCCGGACAATCTGTAGCCCACCAAAGACTGCCGCACTTGTGCCGAATGACATCAACCCCCCGCGTGAAAAGGTTAACACAAGCACAATTAATAGACTTAGGCTTAAGCCAAGCAATACACGGCGATAATCTTTGCGTTTACTGGTGATCCCCCAAGCGAATGCAATGACAATGAGCGGGGCGACAAACCCAGCTAATAAGGTGCTGATATTCATAGCGAGCGATACGCGCAACATCTCTGGTGGGATAGGTTTGATATTAAACCACCCAACTTCTGTACCGGGGATAATCCCTAACCCAAAATACCATGAGGCTAATTCTAATGTAGTGATGATGACCACCAGCGCAGAGAGGATAAAGGTTGTTTCCATGACTAAACGATGCCGCCCGCGTTGGAAGAAATCTACCAGCACATAAAACAGAAAGACATGCAACAACACGAACCATAACATCTCAAATGACATGCGCGGGTCAATACTGGTGATGGCTGTGATCCCCCATACCCCAAATGCAGCAAAAATCGCTGGATCAAGCGGCGTGCGTGGTAGTCCTTCATCACGGATTCGGCTAATAAGCCAATACATCATCAAGATAGAGACAAATACATGATGAAAAATCCGCAAGGGAAGCAACAGTGTATAATAAGCACTACCGCCTAAAAATACAAAATAGAATGCCAAAAAGAGAAAAGTTAATCGTCTGGAACGCATCGGTTTTATCCTGAGTTTTCATCTGGTATGATTGTATGTCGTTGTGGCAAATTGTGAAGGACTAGCTGTGAAGTTATTCTGGATTCTGTGTGTGATTTTAGTTATGAGTGGATGTAATACCTTGTCTCAGGCAGACGTGGGGGCAACCATGACTGTCAGTAGCGATATGCTCGCAACTCAGGCTGCGATGGTTAACAGCACTGCCTTAGCACGCCGGACAGAGGTTATTAGCACCGTTGCTGTCAATGAGGCGCAACTCGCCAATCTTCAGAACATAAATGCCCAACTAGCTGCCACCTTGGTTTCTAGTGCATCACCCACACCTGGCTTGCGGGTTGGTTCTGCGCCACTTCCTGATGATCAAAGCACGGGTGATATGATGATGTCTGATAATTCAGATTCAAGCACGGTGATTGATCGTGGTTCATTCCAGATTACTGGGGTGACAGATCGCGTTGATGATGACGGCTGTGTGGCAGGACAAACTAACACCTTTTCCTCAAGCACGCCACAACTTTATGTAACCATGACTGCCTTTGATTTACCTGAATCATCCTTTCTGCGCGTGGAATGGTATTGGGAGGGTGAATTGCGCATCTTTGATTCATGGATGACACCACGTTATTTTGATGGAGCGTGTTTGTGGTTCATCTTAGATCAAAACCGAACAAGCTTTACACCTGGGCAGTGGACTGTGCGCTTATATTATAATGATCGTCAAATTGGCACAGGAACAACGTTTAATATTACAGATTAAGTAGGAGCCGACTTTGAGAAGATTTTTCGGTTTTCTGGCTTTTATGCTGATGATGCTAGTTGTCATGACAGCTAATATCGCCCGATCACAAGACATACAACCAACAGCGACACCTGCGGTCAGCTTTGTTTCTGTTCCAGAGGCGTTCTTGCGTGTTGGACCAGGGTTGACCTTTGTGACGGCTGGTTCACTACCAGAAGGCTCACCGTTGATTCCGGTTAATATCAATGAGGATGCTACCTGGGTTATGGTCGAGTTTCGAGGCGGTTTTGCTTGGATTCGGCGTGATTTGGCGACCTGGGTAGAAGATATTGATTTACTACCCGTTTTAGAGACTCCAAACATCACGCCCACGGTCATCCCCGGCTCAGAAACACCAACACCGCGATTAGTAACACTAACACCTGTTGGGAATTATATTATTGCATCACGGGCGAATGTACTCGTTCGGTATGGACCAGGGCAGAGCTTCCCACGGATTGGGCGGTTACAACCTGGGGCGACAATCGAGCCTTATGCTCTGGATGAAACGGGTAATTGGGTGATGATTCGCTATACACTTTATCCAGCCCAAGCCACTCTTTTGCCAGAGGCAACACCGGAGTTTGATGGTTTTGGTTGGGTGGCGGCGAATCTGGTTTATTGGGTGATTGATCTTGAAGATTTGCCGGTGATTTATGATGATAATCTCACGCCTTCGCCGACATTTACAACAACGGCTTCTCCTACAATCACACATACACCAACATCTACAGAAACACCCACTTTTACGCTGACACCAACGGCAACACCATCCGACACAGCAACAGCCACGGCAACTAATACGCCAAGTGATACGCCTACAGCCACTTCAACACCTACGGAGACGGCTACACTGACTGCAACAGCCACAACGACTCCTTCTTATACATCAACACCCACACCGACTAGTGAGCCATCTCCAACCGAAGCGGTAAATGTTGTTCAGTCAGTCCCAACCGAGACAGTCGAACCAACGTCCACGCCGACGGATGCACCAACCGAGACGACAGAACCAACATCCACGCCGACGGATGCGCCAACTGAGACAGTCGAACCAACATCCACGCCGACGGATGCGCCAACCGAGACGACAGAACCAACATCCACGCCAACGGATGCGCCAACCGAGACGACAGAACCAACATCCACGCCAACGGATGAATCAACTGCTGTGGCGATGGTTGTGGAACCGCCACCCGCGTCACCTAATTCAACCGTGCCAATACCTGATGATAGCGGTTTTCCGCCGGAGGCAATTATTGGTGGTGTGGCGGTGCTAGCAGTTTTAGGTTATATCGGTTTGTATTTGCGTGGTGTGGCAGTTGTTGGGCGGTATGCAAGTGGATTTATTATTGATACCTGCCCTGTATGTGAGGTTGGTCATTTATCTGTAGAAACAAAATCTGATCGTGTTTTGGGTATCCCCCGTGCTAAGCGTACTGTCCGGTGTGATAATTGCCGGTCTGTTCTGCGTGAAATTGGTGAATATACTTGGCGTTACGCTGTTGATCCATTGGGAAACACCGCAATTTATGACCGTTACAACAACGAACCGATTACCGAGCGTGAATTAATCGCATTAGCGGATCAACCACATAAACCTGTGTCATCTAATCCTAACAAAGGAACACCCCCAACGTTTATAGAAGGAAGTGATGATGAGTAAATCTGTTATCTTGGCGTTCAGTGCGATTATGTTGTTGTTAATTGCACTCCCTGCACAAACACAAACTGACCCGATCCCAACCCCGACGCGTACCCCTATTCCTATCACGCCGTTGTGGGTTTATACACCAGGATTCACGCCATCTGCTACATATACACTGACTCCATCACCGACCTTTACCCCATCCATGACACCTACGCCTGCACCATATAGCGATCATTATCGTTTAGCCCGTCCGATTGCTGAGGGTGGGGTTGATGTGATCGACCGTGTTTATCCATATGGGGGCACACAACGCGGCACATTTGCCGTTCATTCTGGGGTGGAATTTGTGAATCCACGTGGCACACCGGTCATCGCAGCGGCGGATGGGTCAGTTATTTTTGCTGGTACAGATGACCAGGTTCTGATTGGTCCACGTTTGAATTATTATGGAAATGTGGTGATCGTGATGCACCCTAATTTATATGCGCCGGAAGGGGTGCCTATTTATACGTTATACGGTCATCTGGATCGCATTGATGTGACGATTGGCACAACAGTACGCCAGGGTGACCGGCTAGGGACAGTTGGCGCAAGTGGTATTGCTATCGGCTCGCATTTGCATTTTGAGGTGCGTGTTGGTGATCCATATGATTTTTATGCTACTCGTAACCCGGATTTATATCTTTTTCCAAAGCCTAATACCGCCATGGTTGTGGGGCGTGTACGTGATCTGGATGGAAATTATCTTTATGAAGTCCCAATACAATTCCGCCGAGCAGATACAACAGGCGGCTTAACATGGGAAACATTTACCTATGGTGATGCAGAGACGGTCAACAGTAGCATGACCTGGGGGGAAAATTTTACACGTGGTGATTTACGCCCAGGGGATTATGAGGTGTTTGTCAGTACATTATATGGTCAAAAACTTTATAGTCAGGTCATCACGCTGGAGCCAAACCGTACAACTTGGATTGATATTCAAATTCCAGCGGGGCATGTGTTTATTCCTGGAGGGCGGCGTGATAATCTCACACCAGAAGCCACCCCCGAGATCACCCCACAAGATACCGAAGAACCGCAAAATTTTGGATAAAAATTGAGGGGAGGTATAAATGCCTCCCCAAGCATGAGCTTATGGTGTGTAAACGCGATACGTGAACGAGATTGACACTCCTGGATTGATTGCATCAATCCGTAGGACTGCTCGTCGCCCTTCTGCTGTTAGCACACCGATTGTGGTACCAGGGGTTAAGGCGGAGTTGGCTATGCTGCTGGCGTTGATGCCGTTTGCACTGGTGATCGCATCATAGTGCGCCGTGTCCCAATTTAACGCTGGGCTGAGTAATCCGATACAATCTGTCGTGCCGCTACATGGATTAATGGTATTCAACCCTGCCGGGGTATATTGCAGGTCAAAAATCGGTGTGAAATTATTTTCCAGATCAATCTGCGCGCTGGTTGATAGTGTTGTGCTGTTGATGACGATGATTTGGCGATCAACCTTATAATTAAAGACGTATGCCAAATTGTTCCCCTCTCCTGCACCTTCACTGACTTCGTTATTTAGATCAGCGACGATAACCTCAGAGAAGTTGCCAGTTGTTGTTGGGAATGTAACCGGTAATGAGACGACCTGTTGTGCACCAGCCGCTAACCCAACCAAATTAAACGATGTGAAAATATTGCCTGGCTGTAGTGTAGTAGCAATGGCGAACGGTCCTGCGTCACCACCCCCTTGATTGCGTACGGTGACGTTGATATTAGTGGTTACACCGGCTGTGAATGTGTTGGGAGAGGCGTTTAACACAATAATATCTGGAATGGGTAGCGCGGTTGGTGTAGCGGTTGCCGGGCGTGGCGTTGGGGTGGGGGGAATAGGCAAAACAGGCACGGTTGACCGGTCACCGAATACGTCTAGCAAATAAGTCGCCAGCCAGCCGGTTTGCCCACGATATGAAATTGCTACCCAACTAAAATCCGTTGTCGCGCCGATAACTGGGAATTGTTCACCTTGTTGAACCTGCCCAAGGATGTCATATTCCAAGCCAGGACCAGTACGCACATTCTGACGATTACTTTGAATAGTCAATACAACGCCTTCTGGTGTAGCGGTTGCCTGTGGTGTTGGTGTGATATTAGCAACAGTCGGCGGGGTATCATTAGGTAATCGTTGCCCAGCAGCATAACGCGCCACGACATCCACGCCGCCAAACGTGTTTAATTGAATGACTGCGACACTATCGACAAACTCTTGAGGGGGAGTGCTACTTGGGTTTAGCATGCCTTGCACGCCGTTTCGGTTACGAATGGCGTTTAAATTGTCACCTAATGTACCTGCTTGCCCAATGGCTTCTGCAATTAAATAAATCGCATCATAACTAGCAGCGGCTACGGCATCTGGCACTGCGCCAACAGCACGGGTATATTTGGTGAGGAAATCTATACTAATGGCATCTGTTGAGGCAAAAGACCATGTGGTTGTCCCCAACACCCCACGCAGCATATCCAGAGGCACACTTTCACGGAATTCGGCTTGCTCCGCTTGTGGATAGGCAAATACACCAATCCAACCGCTTTCACGCAGGCTGACATATAGTGTGGCAGCGAGGTCTGGCGCGCCAAATGCTACAATAACCGCCGGCGGATCGCTCACCAGCTCTGTTACCATATCTGAGATGCTACCATCTAAAAGAAAACTGTTTTCCACTGCCCCTAAGTTACCTAGAGCAATTGAAAAACCGACACGTCCGCCTGTGCTAGCACTATCTAACTGCACGGTTGTGACGTTTTGAATATTTAACTGATTAACCAGTATATCTGCTAAAGCAGCCCCCTGAAAACGTTCTGCAGCACGAATGCGGAAAATCCGCCTGCTGCTATCCGATGCGATGATGGTATCACCAATTGCCGGGGTTAGAACCGGAATCCCAAGGTCTTGTAATTGGGGTAAATTGCTGAGAACTTGTTCAGTTGTTTCTGGTCCGATTACGGCAATTAAGCTTGCTTGAGATAGATTATTAATGGCATTAGTCACAGTTTGATCTTCAGCAGGCGTTTCGACAACTAATTCTAAGCGGAAGCGTGTGCCATCTGCACCAACCACACCACCCGCACTATTGATTTCCCGTACAGCTAACCGCGCCCCTTGTGCGATACTCCCACGCTCAGTATCGATGATTCCAATACGGAAGGTGGGTTGAGCGTCGTCGTTCTGTGCGGTGATAGCCAACACAGGTAAAAGAAAACACAAGGCAACGATTAATAAGATACTTCGTTTAGTCATTTTACACTCCTCTTGATTTTACCCCTAACTATTACTATACTGGCATATTGAACAAGTATTTGTTGGGAATTTGTCTATATGCGGCGTGAACGTTTGACACACGATATCTATGTGTTTACCAGTGATCGATATGCGCAGGTTACGGCTGGCTTGGTCTTAACAAATGAAGGTGCGGTAATAATCGGCACATTGGTATACCCTCAAGAAACACGTGCGATCAAACAGTTCGTAGAAGAACGCTTAAAGTCACGTGTGGCTTATGTTGTTAACACACATTATCACGCCGACCACACAACAGGGACTTGTTTTTTTGAGGGTGCGCAAGTTATTGCGCATGAACTGTGCTACGACTTATTGAATACTTGTGGGCGTGACAGCTTAGAACAAGCTCGTAATAGTTCACCAGAAATGGCTGATGTTCAATTAGTTTTGCCCAATGTCTTATTCTCTGAGCAGTTTACGCTAAAATTAGGGGAGCGTACACTGCGTTTTTGGTCTACACCAGGGCATACCTCGGATTCAATCGTCTGCTTGGTGGAAGAAGAGCAAATCCTTTTTGCGGCGGATACGCTTATGCCACTCCCTTATTTTGTTGATGGTGATTATGACGCGCTGGTCGCTTCCTTAGAAGGGTTAAAACGCCAACCATTTGAGGCGATTGTACAGGGGTATGGTGAGGTCATACTTCGGGGAGAAGTTGAGGATAAAATCCAAAGTGACCTCGACTATCTATATAACTTACGTAAGCATGTAGGTAAAGCGTTAAATACCGCAAATCCACAGGATACATTAAACAAAATTGATGTGGAAATGTGTGGCAAAAATCGTATCCTAATGACTGGTATGGCACCGCAGCTACATCGGCAAAATGTTAAGTGGTTAGCGGCAAAGCACACTCAGCCAGAACTACCAGAAAGATAGCTAAATTCGTTATAATCTGGAATATTGGGCAGGCTGGTAATACGCCTGACCCTATTTGTATTTTTTATTTGGGAAGGAATAACTCATGAGTGAACCAATGTATTTGACACCAGAAGGAAAAGAGGAACTCGAGCGCGAATTAAAGCTCCTGCGTGAAGAAAAAATACCAGAACTCGCACAGAAGCTTAAAGAAGCAGTGGCGATGGGTGATTTAAAAGAGAATGCAGATTATCATGACACCCGTGAACAAAAAGCCTTTGCAGAAGGACGTATTCAATATTTAGAGAATATTTTACGCTCAGCTGTTTTAATTGAAAATGATGGACGTACCGATGAGGTGCGTATTGGTTCAGTGGTGACAATCCGGGAAGAAGGCATGGATGAGGATGAGACCTACACGATTGTTGGTGCTGCAGAAGCCAACCCACGTGAGGGGCGAATTTCTCATGAAAGCCCGATTGGTAAGGCATTACTTGGGCATAAAAAGAACGATAAAGTTCAGGTTGAAACACCCAATGGCAAAATTGTCATTAAAATCCGTAAAATTGAATAGAAATGATAACACCCCGCTTGAGCTAAACGGGGTGTTGTTGTGTTAAGTTTATCCGCCAATTGGTGTAAAATCTGCTGTGCCACCAAAGGGATCATCATCCTCTTTTTCTGCCGGTGGTTTGCCCATCGGCGGCGGCGTGAGGGGCTTCATCCCAGCTGGTAAGTCTGGCGGTGGACCAATCTCGTACTCCTCTAATGGACGTGCCCCAGAAGAAGAAAGTGGCTTTTTGGCTGGTGGTAAATCTGGCGGTGGACCAATTTCATATTCATCTAATGGGCGTGCGCCTGGCGGTGGTGCAGCCGGCTTTTTGGGTAGTTCAGGCGGTGGACCAATTTCATAAGATGACAGGTCTGGCAAACCAGCCGCGGCTGGGGCTTTTGCTGGTGATGCTGTTTTTACACCGTCACCCTTCTTTTCCCATGCCTGAAGTTGAATAGTTAATTCATCATAATGACTGTTGGCTGGCAGTGCTGAATTAGACCCTGGTTTGATGTCAAAGATGGTAGCTTTTAGCCGCAGGTTGTTTGTTTCAATTTCTAAGGAAGCATCTGGCTGAATCATCACAATGTCATTGGCAGGGTCATCCACCATATCCTCTAGTGATGCTCGTAGCACTGGGTCATTATAAGCATGTGGCGAAGCGAAGATTTTATTGAGAGTTTTAACAAAGTCGTCTTTATCAAACAGCCAGACTTCTACGGCTGTCATGTCATTTCCATCACCGATTGTTTTAGCGACTGTTGCACCACATTCACCTAGGAACATATCGTCCGCGTCTTCAATGGCGTGTGAGTCATCAAACGCGCGCCCTTTGGTATAAATTGAGGGTTTGGACATCAGCGGTGGACCCATTGTTGCGGCTTCTGCGGCGGCACGGCGTTCCATTTCCGCTTGTGCCTGACGACGGCGTTCCATTTCCTCTTTACGCTTCTTGTCGTCCTCAATGCGCTTGAGGTCTTCTTCTGATTTTGGACGGATGCGTTCCCAAAAGCGTTCTACGTATCCACCAATTAACAACCCCCAGGCAATTGCAACAATCCAAGAAATTGCGATGAATAAAATGACGGAAATGACGAATTGGAACAGACTCGTGAATAATCCACGTGAGCTGGGGGAATTACGTCCTTCTGGCAGGTTGTCTAATTGTTGAAGGGCTTGCAGGGCTGGCACAATATTGGTTGGTCCAGCAGTCGCTTCTTGTGAGGAACGCTCTGCGATAATCTCATTAATTAGGGCTTCTGGATCATCGACATATGCTAGAACACCTCGCACGGCATCTGCATCATAGATACGCCCGGCACCATAATAACTACCTGCTGCCATTTCTACCCAAATTTTTTGCGCACTCTTGCTCATTTGATGAGGGGCACCGTTATAAAAACTAACAGGGAATACAACATATGCCCAAATCATCCCAAACAAGAAAGACAAGACCATCCAACCCAACACACGGTATCGAGGTAGCTGTGGTTCAATGACGATCTTAAAGATACCGTTGTAACTATCGATCAACCATTGTTTGGCACGTTGGATGAAGGACTGTTCACCGTTGCCTGTTGAGCTTTTCTTTTTGGGTTTCTTGGTGGCTTTTTCTGTGGTGTTCGCTTTGCCACGACCAAAAAGCCCACCTTTTTTATTATCTTTACCCGATTCATTCGGGTCTTTGATGTCTTCTGTCATCGAATCGCCTTTCGTGACACGTTCCGCTACATCTGTATATTGTATATCTTACTGCTGAGTCTGCCAAACAGCAAAAAAGTATGATTTTCTAAGGCGAGGGTTAACTCGCCTCATCTTGTATAACAGCCTCGTCTTCTTCTGGTGGTAAGCCAGCATCTCGTCGAACATCAGCTAATTTCCAGGCAGAATACTCACATTGAGGATAGCGCGAACAGCCATAGAAGGTGCGTCCCCGTCGTGAGCGACGTTCAACGACTTCGCCACCGTGTTCATCACCACAGGCTGGGCAGCGGATACCGGTGTATTCTAAGTATTGCTCGGTATATGTACAGTCTGGATAGTTTGTACAACCGATGAACTTGCCCCAGCGTCCATATTTGATGATTAACTGACCATCTTCACAAGATGGGCATTCCCGCCCGACATATTCCTCTTGTTGAATACGTGGCATATTTTTGCGGGCATTCTCCAGTTGTTTCTCAAACGGAGCATAAAATTCACCTAAGAAACTGTGCCATTCCATCCGCCCGTCTGCAATGTCATCTAACTCGTCTTCTAGGTGCGCCGTAAATTCGTAGTCTAAGATGTCTGGGAAGTATTGCACCAAAAGATCGTTAACAATCTTGCCGGTTTCAGTTGGGATAAGGCGTTTATCTTTACGCTCAACATAATCCCGCCGAGAAATAACATCAACCGTGGCAGCATAAGTGCTTGGACGACCAATACCGTATTCTTCTAAAGTCCGCACCAGTGTTGCTTCTGTATAGCGGGGTGGGGGTTGTGTAAAATGTTGTTCTGGGATGAGTTTTAACAAGTTCAACAACTCGTTTTCACTCATTTCTGGCAAGATACGCCCCTCATCTTCATCTGGAGAGGCATCTTCATCACGGCTTTCCTCATACAATGCTAAAAAGCCCATAAACTGTATTGTACTACCCGAAACCCGGAATAGATAAGGCATGTTGGTGGATGTTTCACCAGCGCGGATTTCGATTCGCAGCGTGTTATAAATCGCATTTTCCATCTGGCTGGCGACAAAACGCTCCCAGATTAAGTTATATAACTTGAACTGATCACGAGTTAGGCTATCTTTGATTTCAGTTGGGAAATGATAAACCGATGTGGGACGAATTGCCTCATGTGCCTCTTGTGCAGTTTTGGATTTGGTTTTGTATTGTGGGGGTGTTTTGGGCACATATTCTTTGTTCCACCGCTTGGTGATGTATTCGCGTGCTTCTTGCTGTGCTTGTTCAGAGACGGTGGTGCTATCGGTACGCATATAAGTAATTAAACCGACGACACCATCATCCCCACCGATGTCGATACCTTCATACAATTGTTGTGCGATGCGCATGGTTTTGCCGGCATTAAACCCTAAACGGCGGGATGCTTCTTGCTGCAAGGTGCTGGTGGTAAAGGGTGCTGCTGGGCGGCGTTTACGTGTACCACGTTTGACGCTATCTACCTGATAAATACTACGCTCTAAAATTTCCAGATGCGGCAAGACTTGTGCTTCTGTATTAAATTCAAAATCCTCATTGTTAATTTTGACCAGCCGCGCACGGAAAGGTTTTGTATCGCCCTGTTGTTTGTGTAAATCTGCATCGAGAGTCCAATATTCAACGGGAACAAATGCTTCAATTTCACGCTCACGATCCACCACCATACGAAGCGCGATGCTTTGTACACGCCCAGCAGAGAGTCGATTCCGTACACGATCCCAAAGCAGTTCAGTAATATTATAACCCACTAAGCGATCTAAAATGCGCCGTGCTTGTTGCGCATTGACCAGGTTCATGTTAATTTCACGCGGGTGTTCAAAGGCTTCTGCCACTGCTTTGTCTGTGATTTCATGGAAAACAACCCGTTTGGTACGGCTAACATCCATATCGGTCGCTTGCAACAGGTGCCAAGCGATTGCCTCGCCCTCGCGGTCGGGGTCGGTTGCTAGGTAAATTTCCTCAGCATGATCTGTTTCTTGCTTCAATTGTTTGATGGTATCGCGCTTATCATTTGGAACACGATACTTGGGTTCAAAGTTGTTTTCAATATCAACCGAGAGTTGAGTTTTCAACAAATCTCGTACATGCCCTTTTGAGGCAAGAACAGTAAACCCTTTCCCCAAAAAATTGCTTACAGTACGGGCTTTTGCTGGCGATTCAACAATAACTAATTTGCCACCACGTTTGCGCCGGCTATTGCTGCGTTTGCTGCTGCTTGCTGTGTTCTTTTTCTTGGACGTGTTTTTTTTCGTTTTGGGCTTAGCCGTGATTTCAGGTTTGGGTAAGCCTTCATGAGCTTGTGTCATGCCCATGCGGAATAGGGTAGTCCCACAAACGCCACATTCACCGCGTGTGGCTGGTGTGCCGTTAGCAGTGAATACAGCTTGTGGATTGAGGATTTCTCGTTTTTCTTTACATTTCATGCAGTAAGCTAATTCGCTCATTCGGTTGTCCTATAAATACTCATCTCGTTTTATTGAGCGTAGATGGTTGACCACATCCCGCACATCTTGGGCACGTTCCCGATGACAGATCAATAACACATCGTCGGTATCCACAATGATGATGTCCTCCACGCCGATGGTAACTGTCAATCGGTCACTATACACTAACGTTTTTTCTGTATCTAAAATAACACGTTCCGGTGATTTTCCTTTGAAAACATTCCCGAACTTATCCGCGGGATGAATATCATAAAGTGATGCCCAACTACCGACATCGTTCCAGCCAATATCGGCTGGGATGACAGCCATTTGTTTAGCTGTTTCCATAATGGCATAATCAATTGAAATGCTTTTCATGCGATCCCAAACGGATACTAACGTCTCATTGAATGCTGGCGTATCCATGCTTGGCATCAATTCTTTTAAGAGCGAAAAAATCTCCGGTTGTTGATGTTCAAATTCTTCCATTGCTCGGTCTGCTTTCCAGATGAACATCCCACTGTTCCAGCTATATTGCCCGGAAGCAACAAAGCTTGTCGCAGCAACTAAGCTTGGTTTTTCTGTAAATCCGCGTGTGTGATATGCCGTAAAGCCGTTGATTTGCCTAATTTCATCACCTTGGCGGATATAACCGTATCCAGTCGCTGGATGAGATGGTGAAATACCTAATGTTACAATATAACCATCTTGCGCGACTTGATAAGCTGCGTCAAGTAAGTGAATAAAGTCTTTTTCTTTGCCGATGTAATGGTCAACGGTTAATTGGGCGATTGTCGCGTTCGGGTTACGCTTATAAATCATGGCGATCCCTAATGCTGCGGCTGGTCCGCTATCGCGCCCAAAAGGTTCGACAATAAAATTTTCTGCTGGAATTTGCGGTGTTTCTGCCTGCATTTGCTCCACATATTGCGAACCAGTAACGATGATAATTCGTTCTGGTGGGAAGATCGGCGCAAGGCGATCTACACTTAGCTTAAACATTGTCCGGTCATCAATCAGCTTAAGAAGCTGTTTAGGTTTTGCTTTTCGGCTCATGGGCCACAGGCGGGTACCGCCGCCACCTGCTAAAATGAGTGCATAGTAATTATCAATCATTGTCCTAATTTATCTCACTAGTCTATGTCAATGTCCGGCTATATTGCATGTGACCAACCATTTGTGCAAGCCCTTTTAGCTCTAAAATGGTTAATGTGCTAGTGACTTCTGCAATAGATAAGCCACATAAGCGTGTCAGGTCATCAATATGAATTGGATCAACCGTTAGATGGTTAAGGATACGCTGTTCAATCTCATTAGCTGGTGAAATTTGCTCTGTGCTGACGCGCGTTTCAACGATTTGATGAGCGATACGCAGCTCGCTGAGAATATCCCCTATTTCTATTATCAATTTTGCACCATCTTGAATTAAACGGTTTGTCCCATATCCTTGTTTACTATAAATATTGTGGGGTAGGGCGAAAACTTCTCGTCCTTGTTCTGCTGCCATTGATGCAGTAATGAGCGATCCACTTTTTTCTGGTGCTTCTGTTACCAATACCCCTAAAGATAATCCACTAATTAAGCGATTGCGACGTGGGAAGTTTGCACCGATGGGTTTTGTCCCTAACGGAAATTCACTGATAAGCGCGCCGTGTTGAATAATTTGATGGGCTAGTTCTTTGTGTTCTTGTGGATAAATCGTGTCTATGCCACAACCAAGCACAGCTAGCGTGCGCCCACCCCCGTTTAGTGCGCCGCGATGCGCTGCTGCGTCGATTCCCTGTGCTAATCCACTGACGATTGTGATACCTTGCATGGCTAAGTCTCGGCTGATTTGGAAAGTAGCATCATAGCCGTAACGTGTGGCTTTGCGTGTGCCAACAATGCCAAGAGCCTGTGAATCAGATGGTTGGAGTGTGCCACGTACATACAAAACCGCCGGCGGATCGTCTAGCTGCCGCAATAGCTTAGGGTAGCGTGTATCTGTGTAAATTAATAGCCACGTTCCAGCCGCCTTGACCTGCTTTAAATAGGTTTGTAAGTCGATTTTTCCGCGTTTTTTGAGAAATGTATGTGTTGTTTTATCTCCAAGTTGGGCTTGCTTAATATCGGAATCGGATGCGTGCCAGGCAGCTTTAAGGCTGCCAAACTGATGCAGTAAGCTCAAAATTCGCTTAGAGCCGATTCCGGGTATTAGGCTAAACCCTAACCAGTAAGCTTGTTCGTCCAATGGAAACACAATCGCTTGCGGCTAACACGTCATCAGCATAACAAGCAGATGTTTTTTTTGTCAAGCGGTTTGTTTAGCGAATTCGACGATAAAGATAAACTTGATCATCAATACGGAGTACAATTTCATCAGGGGATTCGGAAAGAATAGTCATTGTTGTTAGCGTGTCATCTATAACAGTGTTGATGAGATTACCCGCACGAGTGTACGTTCCATTTTCACCATCACCATTGATGAATATCCCATCTGTTCCAAATGTCAGGATGAACCCAGGGCGGGCGAGGGCTTCCCACTGACCGATAAGCGATGGTGTGGCACTTGGTTGTAAAATCCCTTGAGAAGGGGTGTCTTGATTGCTCCCAAGTACGATAGATAAGGTAAAAATGACGACGATAACACCTGTGAATAAGCCCAAGCCGCCTAACCATGTTCTTAACGAACAGCCAGATTGACGACGATATTCTGGGTCATAAGGTGATTTACCCAAACTGCCTAATGGTTTATGTGGCTTAGCGTATGGGTTGAGGTGTCGATCAATAATAGCCGACTGTTTTGGTGATGTATTGACCGCTGTGGTGCTTTGTTGCGAACGTTGCGAAAAAACAGTTGCTTGTGGTGTTGTGAATTGTGTCGTCGATGCTGGTTCATTATCCATCAACGTATTTTCAAATAAAAACTCTGTTTTGATTTCTGTTTGTGTTTCATGTTTGGTGGGGGATTGAAATATCATCACTTCATCGGATGAAAATTCTAGCTCAAATATGATCTCTGATTCGCCAATGCGGATAACATCCCCCGGATGAATTTGTGTGGCGTTAATTCGTATATTATTCACATAAGTGCCTGCTAGGCTTTGGGCATCTTGCAAATAATACATGTCGTTATAATAACGCAAAGAGGCATGAATCCGTGATACAGATGGATCACTTAACACAAGATCACACTGACGATTACGCCCGATTTGAAATTTATGCTCTGTGACGGTGATGGTTTGCCCAGCGTTTGGTCCTTTACGGATAATCAACTTGGCTTTTTTGGACACTAGATTAAGCCCTCTGGCAAATTGACGGTGACACAATTCCGGTCAGTATCGGTTTCAACGATGGTTTCATCGGTCACGGGGATGAGTATTTCGCCATGTTCTTCACTGTCAATGATATAAACATCATTTGCACCAGTTTCCAACACTTCTTTTATTATACCTAAAATATGACCATCTTGCGTCTCTACGCGCATACCAATCAATTGATAGAGGTAAATTTCATCATCTTCCAGAGGAATGGCATCTTGTGTGCGGATCATAACAAATAATCCCCGCAAACGTTCTGCGTCATCACGGTTGTGGATTGTGTGCAAGGTGAGTAAGCCATACCCTTGATGCATGCGCATATGTTTAACGCGATAGGGTTGCGCTTTGGTATCATCAGCTGTTGTGCCTAAATAGACAGCTGGTAAGCCTTTAATACGGTCTGGATAATCGGTTAACAACCGAATTTTAATCTCGCCGCGTACGCCATGCGGACGCAAGATTTCACCAATTAATAGAAATGGAGGTGGGTTTTGATCCATGTTTTTATAACTGACTACGAGATTAACTTGCTAGCGTTGTTGATGTTTTAATTAATTTCGAGAATAACACGGTTGTGTTTTTTATCATTGTCGGTGGCTTTTAAAAGCGTACGGATTGCATTTGCGACACGCCCTTGTTTGCCGATTACACGTCCCATATCGCCTTGCATCACGTGCAACTTAATGATGAATGCGGATCGTGTGCGCTTAGTGTAGATTTCGACCTTATCAGGATGATTGACTAGATTTTTGGCGATGTATTCTACCAAGTCGCGTTCCATAAGCTAATCCTTTTGCACTAATTGTCAAAAAGGGCGGTCTGTTTACCGCCCCAATATGGAATATTATTCCGCTTCGGCTTCTTCTACGGTGACGTTAGCACGTTCCTGGGCACGAGGACCTTTACCCTCACCAGGGGCGGGGGCAGGATATGACGTGCGCGGGCTGACTTCTGGACGGTTAGCTTCTGCTTCTGCAACAAGGGCTTCTACGGATTCCCCTTGCTTCATACGCTCAAAGCGGCTCATTGTGCCAGTCCGGTTGAAGATATTCACCACGGCATCACTGGGTTGTGCGCCAACGCTTAACCAATATAAAGCACGGGCTTCATCTACCACGTCTGTTGACGGACGGGTGCGTGGATTATAATAACCCAATACTTCAATTTCCTTGCCATTACGAGCTTTGCGCCCATCGGTTACCACAATACGATACACCGGTTGTCTTTTTAACCCATAACGGGCGAGACGAATACGAACCATTTGTAAATACTCCTTCGATCATCAACATATGCGGGGAAAGAACTCCCCAAAACAAAAAATAACTGATTGTTTACTCGGGAGAAATGGGGAAGGATTCACACTTCAACCGCAGCAGGGACAATCGAGAGAGTGCTAATTTTCGTGTTGTATTTAAACAACATTAACCCAACCCACCAACTCAAAAATGCCTGCTTAACGCCCCATCAACTTACCGATTCCTGGGATGTTTGGCAGTTTTCCGCGTCTAAGCTGTTCCATCATCTTTTGCATTTGACGGAATTGGCTCAAAACTTCGTTCACGTCACGCACTTCTACACCGCTACCTTTTGCGATGCGTTTTTTACGGCTGGCATTGAGCTTTTTCGGGTTGTTACGCTCATCCGGTGTCATGGAGTTGATGATGGCTTCCACCCGTTTGATGCGTTTTTCAACCTGTTCATTATCAATTGCCCCTTGCATTTGTAGGCGGCTCATGCCGGGGATCATCCCTAAAATATTAGCGATAGACCCCATTCGCTTGATTTTTTGTAATTGCTCCAAAAAATCTTGCAGCGTGAACTGGTTTTTCATCATTTTTTGCTGGAGCTTGAGGGCTTCTTCCTCACTAAAGGCTTCTTCTGCCTTTTCGATGAGGCTCATCATATCCCCCATGCCCAAGATGCGGTCTGTCAGACGGTCTGGGTGGAATAGCTCAAAGCCATCCATTTTTTCTGATGTACCGAGGAACTTAATCGGCACATTGGTGACTGCTCGCATGGAAATCGCTGCGCCACCACGTGCATCACCGTCAATTTTGGTGAGAATCAAGCCGGTTACGCCGACTTGCTCGTTAAAGCCGCGTGCGATATTGACAGCCTCTTGACCGGTCATGGCATCCGCGACGAGTAAAACCTCTGCAGGGTTGGTTTTATCCCGAATTTGTTGAAGCTCGCGCATTAATTCTTCATCAATTTGCAACCGCCCCGCCGTATCAATAATAACGACATCTGCGCCGGCTTCGCGGGCTGCTTTAATACCGTTTGCAGCGATGTTGACAGGGGAGTTATTTACCCCTTCTTCGTAGTAATCAACATTGATTTGTTTGGCAAGTGTGACCAATTGGTCAACCGCTGCCGGACGATAAGTATCTGCGGCGATGAGGAATGGTTTGCGTTTTTCTTTTCGTAAATAAATTGCGAGCTTAGCCGCTGTTGTTGTTTTACCAGACCCTTGCAACCCGACCAACATAATGACGTGTGGTTTGGTGCTGCCAGAAAAGTTTAAGCGTCCTGGTTGACCAAGTGTATGATTTAATTCCTCATGAACGATTTTAACAATCTGTTGACTGGTGTTTAGGGCTTTGTGGACTTCTGCCCCTAATGCACGCTCACGTACCCGGTTGATGAAATCTTTCACGACGGGTAATGCAACATCCGCTTCTAGCAAAGCCATGCGGACTTCGCGCATTGCGTTTTTTACATCGTTTTCGGTGATCTTACGACCACCGCCGAGGCTATCAAATACGTTTTGTAACCGTTGACTTAAACTCTCAAACATAGGGTAACTTTCGCAGCGTTTACAACCGTTAAATTGTAATGGCTGAGCAGCGGATTCGTCAATACAGGAATACTTGCGGTACATTTAGCTATCAGGCTAAACTTAACGCAAAAATGAGGGTGTTATGGGATGTTATGTCTAGTGTAAATGCTCAACTTAAACAAGCTCTTTCGCTTATTAAGCAAGGGGATGTAATAGAAGCACAGCGATTGCTCCGGTCTATTTTACGAACACATGATGACAATGCAGATGCCTGGGTATTGATGGCGATGTCCTTGAGTGATTCTGAAAAAAAACGCAAGGCATTGGAAAACGCCTTAAAAATTGACCCGGCGCATAAACAAGCCAATAAGCTGATGGATCAGCTTAACCAGTCTGATCCGGAAGATATTGATCCGCGTTTATTACAAGCTGTTGACCTTATTCATGCTGGCAAGCTAGAACGTGCGGCTAAATTAGCGGCTGCTGTTATTCATCAGGATAAGATGAATGTGGATGCCTGGTGGGTGATGGCAAATGCCCTTGAGCGTGATGGTGAGATTATGGGTGCATTACGGAATGTCCTCCGGCTAAAGCCAGATCATATAGAGGCACGTAAATGGTTACAAGAACTAGAATCCAAGAAGTTAGCGCGCTTTCAGGAAGATGAAGAACCGGAATGGATTGCACGTTTTGCACTAGCGGAAGCTTATAACCAGGTTAATTTTAACACGTCGGACGCTGGCGATGGTGGTTCTTCAACATCAACCCGCAAGAAGAAAAGACCTAATAAACGCCGATTATCTATTGGTTCACAGCGGAGTATTCGGCGAAAAATGTTCATCGTTGTGGGGCTAATCCTAACATTTATCATTATTATGGCGATTGGTTTGTTTCTTAGTCAAAATCGTGATACGGGACGTTCTCCGGCATTGATTGAGGATTTAGACGCACAGGGTGTACAGATGGGGACAATCGGCTTTGGACAAACTGTGTCAGGGACTTTGCCAGATGACTCTACAGTTCATGCGTGGACGTTTTTTGGAGAACAGGATGTCACTATCGTTTTAGAGACCAATGCAGAGATTGATACTGCATTAACGCTACTTGATGCAGATGAGGATGAGGTTGCATCTGTAGATAACATCAGCGTAGAAAACCACAATGCGCGCCTAGAAATATCTTTGCCCACTAGCGGTATTTATACCGTGTTGATTAAATCCATGCTTGGGGGCGGTGTGTATCAGTTAGTATTGCGATAGGACGTGATTGTTTTGTTGGTTGATCTTTGAGTGAGCATCTACCTTGACAGATTAATTTGGTTGTGGCATGTTAATGATACAAAGTATCATTTAGGTGTCAATATGGACGATCATATTACCACTTTTTTATAAGATTGCTGTTGATATTGCCAAGAGATAATTCCCCTGGCGATGGTATTCTACCCCGTGAATGGGGTTTTTCTATGGGATAATTTCATCATATTGATTCTATGAAAAGAGTAGTGGGGCAAGCATTAAGCGTGGAAGCACTGATTGTAGAAAATCTATCCGCTGGGTACCCCAAATTACCGTTGGCAATTACGGATGTATCCTTCAGCCTGAGGCGTGGAGAACGTGCTGCATTGATTGGACCAAATGGCGCGGGCAAAAGCACATTACTTAAAGCCTTAGTAGGGCTGATTCCGCACCATGGTGGATGTATTTCGTTACATGGGCATGATTGCAGCACTAGCCATACACTTTTGGGGTATGTTCCACAGCAAGAAAGTATTGACTGGAATTTTCCGGTTACAGTGCAGGATGTGGTGATGATGGGGCGTACACGGAAGATTGGTTGGTTGCGCTGGGCTGGGCGCAAAGATCGCGATATTGTTGCGCAAGCTTTGGAGCGCGTTGGCATGATGGCATTCCGTAACCGACAAATTGGACAGCTTAGCGGCGGGCAAAAGCGACGGGTGTTTATTGCCCGTGCATTGGCGCAAGAGACAGATGTACTTTTACTAGATGAGCCGTTTAATGGCGTGGATGTCACTGCACAAGAAGAAATTATGGAAACGCTTAATAAGCTACGTGATGAGGATATCACCGTGCTATTGGCAACGCATGATTTGAACTTAGCTTCTAGTCAGTTTGATAAGTTATTAATCCTTAATCAGCGATTGATCGCCTGTGGTTCTCCGGCGGAAGTATTTACACCAGAGAACTTGCATGAGGCATATGGCGGGCGTATGAGCGTGCTTCGTCACCGCAACCATGAGGATTATATATTGGTGGTAGATTAATGAGCTTACAAGAGATTTTCCTTGATCCGTTAAGTCGTGAATTTATGCAACGGGCGATCATCGCTGCCCTACTTGTAGGGGCTATCAGTGGGGTGGTGGGGGCGTTTGTGGTGGTGCGTGGTATGTCTTTTTTTGGGGATGCGCTGGCACATAGTGTGTTGCCTGGGGTTGCTGTAGCATATATTTATGGTGGGGGAGCAGCCGCTATCCCAATTGTCAGTGATTTATTGCAAGGTATTGAACAGGAAAGCCTACGATTATTTGTTGGTGGATTAATGGCAGGTATATTTGCCGCGTTACTCATTGGTTGGATGACGCGCGATGAACGCTTGAAAGATGATACTGCCATTGGGGTCATTTTTGTAGCGATGTTTGCGCTTGGTTTGGCAATTATCAGCACGGATGAGCGTGCCTGGGGGCGGGATTTGCTCCATATTTTGTTTGGGAATATTTTGGCTGTGCAGGATGTTGATATTTACATCATGCTTATAAGCGGGGTGGTTGTGATTGGCACAATTTTGCTTTTTTATAAGGAATTGTTGCTTGTCAGTTTTGATGTGGCATTGGCGCGTTCGTTACGGCTACCATCAGAAGGATTGCGTACATTATTACTCATTTTAATTGCCGTGACGATTGTGGCGAGTTTACAGACAGTAGGAATTGTGCTAATGCTGGCGATGTTAATTACGCCGGCAGCAACTGCGCAACTGATCACTAAGCGGATGCATCACCTCATGATTGTGGCAGCATTGATTGGCGCATTCAGCGGTGTTGGTGGGGCATATTTGGCATGGCATTTACAGATTCAATTTAGCCCGGCAATTGTGCTTATTCTCACTGGCACATTTGGGGTTTCGTTTATTACAATTCGCCTAACTCGTTATAAATTTCACAATAATTTCACATGATCTACATCAAAAATTCATATTTGAATGGCATAATGGCACCATAACAATGCATACTTCTCCTCCTTAAAATTATGCATGTGCAACAGGGTACTCATACTACCCTGTTTTTATTTTCAACACTTGCCGGATGCCTGGTGTAATATCGGCAATGTCGTGTATACCGTCAAAGATATGCTTGTGTTTACCAATAATAACCGTCGGCACGTGATTTTTTGTGTGTTTGCGGTGGCTTAAATCTTCAATATTGCCGTGGTCACTAGTGATGATGACAACCCCTTCATCATCCTGCCATGTATCTAAGATGCCGCGCAGCACGTCATCGAATGTTTTGATAAGCTGGATACTTGTATTTAGGTCTCCCCGATGTCCAACAACATCTGTTATCCAATGTGGGAAGAAGGCAAAATCATATTGCCGGGAAAGCTCTACTAACCGAACGCCTGCTTGATAACCGGTGATGATGGGAATATCGGTATAGTTTAGTTCGGTGTGCCAGCCTTCGCCTGTCCAATCGCCGCTGATGGCATTGCCATTACGTAGGTCATCTGCTGTTAACAATGGAATCCCTGCTTGTAATGCGGCTTGTTGATAACTGGAGGGTAATCGCTTGCCGCTCAGAATGCTTTGATGCCATGCTGGTGGATAGGCTTCTAATAGGCTTGCGGTTTTTCCGGCATGGATAACTTCACTAAAGATTGTGCCTTGATTGATGAGGTCACGGGTGGCGGCGTTGGGTTTGGGTCCATAATGTTCGCCGATGATCTGAGGGATTTTACGCCCGGTGATGATGGCGGCTTGTCCTGTGCCGCTTTGTGGTCTGCCGGGGATGTTAAATGTCGCATCTGTTGGGATGAACAGGGAACGGTTTGTTTGCTGCAAGCCTGTCTGATGTAACCATCGTTGACCATTTGTGAGGTGATGCAGGGTTGGAAAGTTGGCAGTGGCAAAGGGATTAGCTTGTGGTTGATCTATGCCTAAGCCAACGCCATCTAAGAAGATCAATAAGACATGCATTATCGGGCGGATTCCAATTGTGAATCAGTTGGGGGGATGTGATCTCGCCAGATTTCTTCACCGGTTGCGTTATATAACACAAACTCTGGCGTGAACGAAAAGCCAAGTATGCGCCGCAAATCTCGCCCGGTTGCACTGTGGATGTCAATCCGTAGCACATTAAACTCATCTTGTAATGTTGCTTCAAGCTGGTCAACGATGGGGTTAAATACCAGGCATCCGCTGCAATAGTTGCTGAAAAACTCAACAAAAGTTGGTTTGCCGTTGCCAATTTGTTGTAAGGCTTCTTGGGTATTATTGACGCTGTTTCGTCCAGGATGCAGCAAAATAAACCCCGTTGTAAAAATAAGCAGCAGCCCAAACTGCACCCCAGTGACGATATACCACTTATAGCGACGCTGAAGCCATACAAAAACCACCACCATGACACTGATGGCGATGATTGGATACGAGAATTGATTCAGGATGTTCATAGCTTCATTATAGCAATTATTCTAGATAATCAAGAATGAAGGGGTTTGTTTTTCGCTCATGCTCAAGGGTGGTGGGCTGCGTGTGACCTGCTAATACTTGAACATCATCCCCCAAGGGTAATAGTTTTTGGGTGATGGATTGCATGAGTTGGTGATAGTTTCCGCCAGGTAAATCTGTCCGCCCGATGCTCCCAGCAAACAGCGTATCACCTGCGAACAACACACGTTGATCCCGCAGGAAGTAAGCAAGATGATCATCGGAATGTCCTGGCGTGTAAATTGTCTCTAGCCGAATTGCATCTAATTCAATGATTTCTGTTTGGTCATCAAGCAGGCGATCTGGTTTAGCGGCTTGAGGGAATTCCCCTAAACCAAATAAACGCCCTTGCTGTGGCAAGAGATCAAGCCATTTGGTTGCATTTTTGTGGATATAAAACGGTGCATTGGTTGCGGCTTTTATTGCTTTGCTAGCAAGTACATGATCAAAATGGGCATGAGTAGCAAGTATGAGCTTGATTGTCCAATTTTCTTCCTGGGCGGATTTTAACAAGACATCTGCTTCATCAACAGGATCAATCAAAATAGCATTATGGGTTTCTGTATCGCCAATTAAATAAGCGCTTGTCTGGACGATTCCCAATGTATGGGTTTTAATTTTGAGCATTGCCTCCCCTTAAAGTTTAGCTGCCTCTTGTAGTGCATCTGGCGATGCTTTGTCTCTATGAACGATGAGTTTTAGCAACATGGTGAGTTCTTCCATCCGCAGAATACCAGCGACGATCAAGAATACGATTGCCCCTATGCTGACTTCTACACCGAGCTTGACAACAGTCATGATGAAACCGCCCTCACCGATGAGATTTCCCCAGATCAGGTTAACGACGACAATAGCAGCAGCCATCACCACACTAGCGGCGGTTGTTTTAAGAATGGTACGTGCTAACGCACTATCATTAACACCGTGCCATCGCCGCCGTAAGATAACTAACAAAAAGCCAACTTCAAACATGACACCGAGCGAGTTGGCTAATGCTAACCCCCCAACGAACCCGGTTGCCCGCAGAAATTCTACATCGATTGCTAGAGGCACATTGGATAATTGTAACATGGCATCCTGCACGATATAAACCTGTGCCATGTTAACGTTACTGAACACAAATGAGCCGATGAGATTGATGAGTGCGCCACCTAAAGCGGCATATAAGGGTGTGACAGTATCTTTATCTGCATAAAAGCTGCGGGCGATAACTTCTAATGCGGAGTGAACAATTAACCCTAAGGCAAAAAATTGCAGGGTGCTATAGACCAATGCAGATGCTGTGGCATCAAACGCACCGCGTTCTAGTAGGCTGATGAGTGGACGACCGACGAAAATTAACCCAACTGATGCTGGGATTGTCGCAATTAAAATAAATCGTAGTGCCCCGGACATAGCATCTCGCTTACCGTTTTCATCACCGAGTTCGCTCAAGGCGGAAAGAGTAGGGAAGATCACAATTCCCATCGCTGTGCCGAGGATGGTTTGAGGGATTTGCATTAACCGCCAACCCCAATCTAAGGAAGAAACAGCCCCCGTCCCTAACCGAGATGCGATGTTATTCATCACGAGGAAGTTAAAGCTAAACACGCCTAATCCAGCAACACGGGGTAGCATCAACCGGATGACTTTCCATAACATCGGGTCAGACAAGCCTAACTGTGGTATCCATTGGGCGCGGAAGCGGATTAAACCAGGAATTTGAACCCCGAAGTGCATGGCAGCACCGATAACCGCGCCGATAGCTACACCGTTTACGCCAAAGATGGGGATGAGAAACCCGACACCAAATAGAATCCCCAAATCAAACATGATTGGGGCAAGCGCTGGTAGCAAAAAGTGATTATGACTTTGTAAAATACCCATCACAATGCCGCTAACGGAGAAGATCATTGTGCTAAGCAGCAGTATCCGCATCAACTCAACAGTTTGAGCGCGTTCTGCTGGGTTAAAACCTGGTGCAACAATGTTTTCTACTAGCCAGGGCGCAGTGAAAAACACAATAATGCTGACTAATCCTGTGAGGACAAACAACGTATTAATTACATGGCTGGCAAGCCGCCACGCTGCTGATTTATCCTCATCGCGCGTCAGGTAGCCTGTGAATACTGGAATAAAAGCGTTTGCCAATGCCCCGCCGGAGATCAATGTGACGATTAATTCCGGCAGGCGGTTAGCAGTGACAAAAGAATCCCATTTTTCCCCAGCCCCAAAGACATTTGCGATAATAAATGTTTGTGCCAAAGAGATCACTTTTGCGGCACCAAAGGCGAGCATAACGATCAGGGTAGAACGGGCAATCTGGCGGTTACGCTGTGTGGTCATATGGCAGAAATCCTAATTTATCCCAGGTCATTGAGGGCGATTTGTGCATCTTCAAACAGGCGATTAAGCCTTAATGCCTGACGAAAAGCAGAGCGTGCTGCGTTTGTTTCCCCTTTTGCTGCTAGGGCACGACCTTGCCAATAATAGGTTTCTTCCACGTATTCGCCGCCGTTACCAAGGTTGCTTTCTACATAGATCAGCACATCATCGTATCGACCGACTTCATAATAAGCGCGGAAGGGTCCAAACTGGTACCATAACATACGCCAGGGGATTTGCTCCAATGAAAAAGCGATGTCATATGCACGGGCAGCTTCTTGATAGCGATTTAACTGAACAAGTGATGTCCCCATATTGAAGTAAGCAAATGCGTCACGTGGGTTAGTACGCGCTTCTTCCTGTGCAACTTCAAATGCATGTTCAGCAGAGCTTTCTATGGTGGCGTATGTTTCTCCTAGAATGTCCATCAATAACCCTTCACGTGTTGGGTCATAGATGACGACAAACAGGCGATTAAATTCTTTCCAGAAATGTTCAACTTCTTCGTAGGTTTCTACGTTATCTGCACCAAGGAAGCTGTCTTGAATAAAAAACACACGCTGTGCGTCATCGTACCCAGCGATGGCTTGATAATGCCCAAGCCATTCGTATCCTTCAAACATATGCCCACGCTCAATGATGACAGGAAAGCCGTTATAAACTAGTGTTCGTAGTAGGTTCAAATCGCCACCATAACGATACAAAGCTTGAAGATCGCTCTGCTGGTTAACAAACCTAACGAGTTCCCAGGGACTAACGTTTTTATCCTCACGGTCTGGCTTAAGGAATTGAGCGGCATAAGCTTGATCACGCTGCCAACCATAATAACTCATGGCGATTGTAACGGTTGTTGGTCCGCAGTTATTCCATGTTTGCCGTGCCCATTCAAATCCGGTGTTGATATGGCTTGGACCCCAAGTACGCTCAACGGTGGTTAAAAACAAAGGATCAACCGTTGGCGAGGGCACGGGTGTACTAGTCGCTTGTGGTGTGGGGGATGCGACAATAGCAACAACTTCTGAAGGCTGCATCGCTGCTTCTGGTGTTGCTTCTGGTGTGATCTCTGGCGTTATTTCCGGCGTGATCTCTACTTGTAAAGTGGATTCAGCCGGTTGTTCGGTATCTGTGTTGTTGAGATCAAGAGAAAGTAAGTTGTTGATCTGGTTTTCATCTACGGGTGCGCCAACTGTTGGTACGGTTGCATCTGCTGCTGGGCGGGGTGGCAGGAATGCCTCCATGAATGGCAGATATTCCATCACGCGCGCTTGTTGCCCTGGACGCAAAACCTCTCTAAATATATAAACGCTGGCAATGCTGCCAACGATGCTGATAATTACAAGTGCAATACATCCCCATAACAAAATACGCGGGGGCGCAGCTAATTCAACTTCATCGTGGTTAGGTTCTAAATTATCGCTCATCAAATATTCCCCAACTCAAATTCACACAATTAATACCACAACTATCCCCCGCCTATAAAGGCTTTTAACCCACGATTCACCTATGACTCTGGTTAGGGTTGCCTGAGACTGATAAAATTCCCGTCGCAATAGATAACAAGTGAGTGATATAACAGTATGCAGAAATATCGTAATCAAATTATCACAGGTCTGATCATTGTCTTAGGTATGTATATCCTGATTCTAATCATCTTTGATGCTAGTGGGCAGTTTGATGATGGTGATGGTATCTTGGATGCACTAAGACAGTTTCCGTTATGGCTTGTTCCTGTTTTATGTTTGACGCAAATCAGTGCGGGGTTCTTCCGCTTTTTAGAGTGGCATTATTATCTGGGGGTGATCGATGCACGTGACAAAATCAGCCTGAAGGATAGTATTATCATTTTTGTGTCCGCCTTTACGATGGTGGTTAGTCCGGGTAAGGCAGCAGAGCTGTTAAAAGCTGTTTTCTTAAAGATGAAAACAGGGGTATCCATTGCGCGTAGTGCGCCGGTTGTGGTCGCTGAGCGTGTTGTGGATGGGCTGGCGGTGATTGTTATATTAGTGATTACGCTGGCGTTAGCGAGTGAACGGCTTGATCTGGGGGAATATCGAGACGAAAGCCAGACAATTGTGTTTATCTCAGCGGCATTGATTATCAGCGGGTTGATTGTCGTGCAGATTAAGCCCCTAGCGTATTTTGTCCTTAACCAGCTTATTGCCAATATCCCTATTATCAAACGCATACATCAGCCATTGGTTGAATTCTATGAATCCAGTCAGGAGATTTTTTTGCTCAAGCATGTGATCCCAACGACATTAATGGGAGTTGGTGTTTATCTTTCCAGCACAACCGGCTTTATTTTAGTTATGTGGGGGTTGGGTGCGGAAATTCATATCGATTTAATGCTGAAAATTGCGTTTATTGTTGGTGTGTCGTCCGCGGTGGGAGCGTTGAGTTTTGTTCCGAATGGTGCAGGGGTAACAGAATTTACGAATTATGGAATGCTGCTGGCACTGGTGGCATCGTCTGATCCGACTATAACACCATCAGTAGCTGCGGCAGCCGCACTCATGCAGGGGTTTTTTCATAAATGGTTCCGTGTGCTAGTGGGGATGGGGGTAGCATTTGTGTATCGTCAACGGTTGTTTACAACGGAATTTCAGGAAGAGCTTGCACTGATGGAAGCGCAGAAAAGTCATGGTGTTTGATTTTCTGCTGCGGCAAGTGCTAAAAGTTCACCGCCAATTTCTGCTGCTAGATCCGTGTTGTTGGTATCCTCGATGACAACGCTGACGACAAACCCTTGATTGCCAACCAACCGCAGAAAGCCGATGAACCATACATGACTGGTTTCTCCGGCATAGCCAATACCCGCTTGCCCACCGATATCAAACCCGGCATGTGCGGCGGGTTGTGCTGTGCCTTCTAACACGCTTAAGCGCATGAGTGCCTGTAGCTGGCGGGCGATTTCTGGCGTGGTGATGGGCGTGGTTGGGCGGACAGTTGCCGGCGATTCAATGACAAGATAGGGCTGGGGGGCGTTGCCGTTGTTGATGATTGCGGCGGTAATGGCTGCCATTTGAACCGGCGAGTATGTTATCACACCTTGCCCTAGTGCATCTTCTAGCGTGAAGGCTGGCGGGGTATTTTGTGTTGTTTGTGGTGTGTTTTCTGCACGTGGGGCGTTACGGAATGTATTTAATGTAACTGCAAGGCGTGGTAGGGTAATTTGTTCTATAAGGCTGGCAAAAGGGGCAGGACAACCATAAGTGAATGCCTGGGACAGCGTTAGCTCCGTTGCTGGCGGCGTTAGGATACATGTCAGAGTTACGTCATCAACCGTGACTGATTGGGTGGCATTTGGGTAGGTTGTTGTTAAATTAAAGTTATTGATCAGTGCGGCGGTGATGAGTTCGAGGTGAATGATGCTGCCTGGTTGATAGTTGCCTTGTAATGCCCGGTTAAAAAATGGATTTCCTTCTGATTTGACGAAGCGTTCCCATTCTGTATCAAGCGTATTGGGGTTATAAGTTGGCAAGCTCACTAATGCCTGGATTTCACCATCAGGCACGCTCATGACAATAATTGCCCCTTTATGCCCATCTAATAAGGTGGCTGCCCGCTGCTGAATTTCTAAATCTAGGGTTACTTGAATATCCTTTCCTTGACGCGGGCGGTGAAGAATATCCTCGTTAAAAAAGGTGATGAGATCATCTGCCTGATCTGCACCACTCAATTGAGAATCATACAAGGCTTCAATACCATCCGTACCATAACGTAGGCTGTAGTATCCTAGTGCGCTGTAAGTGGATTCAAAACGGTATCGCCGTGTTACCACGCCAGTTTCATCTGGAATGGACTGGACCAATAATGCGCCATCTCGGTCATAAATCGCACCACGTTGGATGCGTGAGCGTGCCTCAATTACACGGGGGTTATCCTCACGTAATGAGATTGTCTCCGCACCGATGGTTGCCCAATACGCTGCGCTGAAAGCTATCCCTGCAAACGCTAGCGCGAACAATAAAACCAAGCGTTGAATTTCCCGCGTGAAGTGCATTAAGTTTTCTCCGAAAGGCGCAATAACAAGCCGATCATAATGAAGCTCATCAACAGCGAGCTGCCGCCATAGCTCATAAATGGCAAAGTCACCCCGGTAAGGGGGAACAGGCGTGTTACGCCTCCCATAATCAGCAGGCTTTGCACACCGATGAGTGTACTGAACCCAACCGCCATCAATGCTTTAAATGGTTGTCCTTGTTGATATGTGGCGATGATCATGCCACGCACAACTAGAACAAACAAACAACAAACTGCCACAATGGTTCCTATCAATCCCCATTCTTCGGCTAATGCAGCAAACACAAAATCAGAATGGACGACCGGGATAAAATTGGGGTAACCTAAGCCGATTCCTTCTCCGATAATACCCCCAGCTGCGAAGGCTTGTAGGCTTTGCACTAATTGATATGCATCGCCATCGGCATCTGCCCAGGGGTTTAACCATATATCCACACGGAGCTGTACCACATCAAATAAATAATAAGCGGCAACCGCTGCAATTGTAATGAGTGCTATACCACTTATAAGAACCAGAGAATAGCCGCTGGCAGTGTAGATTAATACAAGAAATACGCCGAAGAACACAACAGCTGTACCCAAATCACGCTGCCAAATTAAAATGACGATAGATAACCCCCACATCAGCAAAGTTGGACCATATAAACGTGGAGAAAGTGCCATCCAACGGTTGCCACTAATCAAACCTTCTGCCCGCATGGTGCGGTATTGTTCCGCAAGGTAGCTTGCCAAAAATACGACTAATATAATCTTTAACGCCTCAGATGGTTGAAAATATATATCACCAAATCCCAGCCATAACTGTGGCGCGCTAGATAAGCCAGATGGATTGCTGCCTAATAGGATTGTGCTGATTAATAATGTTAAGCCGAATGTCAACCAAAGATAGCGATAATTTTTTAGCCACATCAGCACCTTTGGCGTGGCTGCAACAAGCAGCATAGCAAGTACAGATAGCATTAACCACACTGCCTGACGATCTGCAAAAGTCGGTTCTAGGCGATCAATCATCACTAATCCCCACCCGCTTAGGAATATCACCAATGGGAACAGCAATCGGTCTCTGTGTGGCAGGAGCCGGTTTAGTCCATAGTTGCCAACCCATGCACAGACACTCCAGACCAATATCATAAGGATATGCCCAAGTACGGCTTGCGGACGCAAGATGCTCAGGATTATGAAGTTAATGGTGATAAATAACCCCGCTAAACTGAGTAACAGCCGTTCGTATATAGGGGGTTTTTCATCATATTCATTAATCAAAGTATTTTCCAACAATCACCTTGTTTTTTTCTAATATTTCATCAGGAATCATTTGCCGATTGGTCATAAAAGCCGTTTGCAGGGCGTTGTGGCAATCATAAACGGCATTTTCATCCATATTCTGCACAACAACAGCAATCGCTCGTTGAATTATATTGAGATTATGTTGAACGGTTTTCATCACCATTTCTACTGTAACAGGCTCATTAGTTTCATGCCATACATCATAATCTGTAACATGTGCCATGACACTATAAGCAATTTCTGCTTCACGCGCCAAATATGCCTCTGGTGAAGTTGTCATGCCGATGATGCTGCATCCCCATTGGCGGAAGATGTGGCTTTCTCCTTTTGTGCTAAAACGAGGACCTTCAATCGTGATAAACGTTCCACCGTGATGTGCTGTTCCACCAACCTGCTTGATTGCTTCATAAAGCTGTTGATTAAATTCTGGGCAGAACGGTTCTGCCACGCCTACGTGTGCTACCAAACCGGTTTCAAAAAAGGTGCGCCCGCGGTCTAGCTTGGTGTTGTCATAAAGCTGATCTGGAATAACGATGTGACCTGGGGCATAATCTTCACGTAGTGACCCGCAAGCACTCACGCTGATGATGAACCGTACACCAAGGGACTTAAGTGCATAGATGTTGGCGCGGTATGGTACAGTTGATGGGGTGTAAATGTGTCCGGCTCCATGACGTGCCAAAAAAGCAACTCGCTTACCGTGTAAGGTGCCTACCATGATTTCCGACGATGGCTCACCATATGGCGTGCTGATTTGCAGAGTTTCTTTATTTGTGATTTCCGGCATGTTATATAATCCACTGCCACCAATGACGGCAATTTTAACGTCTTGCATATGGGTATCCCTCCATTAACTAATTTAGTGATTTTATAATGTTGCTCGGATAGCACCGCCATCTACTGGCAGCGAAACCCCCGTGATAAACCCAGCTGCTGGCGAGCATAAGAACACCGCCGCATTGGCAAATTCTTCCGGTTTTCCTAAACGCTTTAATGGAATTGATTCAGCCGCTTTTTTTAGCTCTGCATCCACGCTTGTGTTGTTCTGTTCCGCACGGAATTTCATTAAATCGTCCACGCGCTGCGTGTGTGTGATTCCTGGTAAGATGCTGTTAACACGGATACCCTCTGGTCCGAGTTCTAAGGACAATGTTTTGGTTAAGCCGATGACTGCCGGACGGATTGCATTGGAGAGAGTGAGGTTATCTACCGGTTGCTTGACGGATATCGATGTGATGGTTAGGATGGCAGCGCGTGGCGATTGCCTAAGATAGGGGAGTGCGGCGTAAATAAGATCAACATTGCTGAGGAAGGATAATTCAGTGGCGGCACGCCAATCTTCTGGCTTAAAATCATCAAATTTACCGCCGGGCGGTCCGCCGGCATTGGTGACCAGAATATCTAAGCCGCCCAGCATTTCTGCGCTGTTCCTGACAATTTTTGCCGCGTCTGTTACGACATCACCGGCTAGTGTAAAGACAGGATTACCGGTTTCTGCGTTGATAGCTGCGGCAGTTGTTTGCAATGTTTCTAGGTTACGGCTGTTAATAACGACAACCGCCCCTTCCATACTAAAACGTTTGGCGGTAGCTGCACCGAGTCCTTGACTGGCTGCAGTTACTAAAACCCGAGCATTTTTTAATCCTAAGTCCATGAGATTACTCCAGTTCCAACTTAAAACGTTTGTTACCGATGCCGATAATATCGCCGTTTGTAATGATGACGGTTTCATGTATGGGGACTTCGTTGAGGGTGGTGCCATTGCGGCTGCGTCGGTCTTCTAACCACCAGTGCCCATTCTTTAAGAATACTCGTGCATGTTCGCTACTAGCAAAGCTGTCATCAATTTGAATGGTGTTAGTTGGGGCGCGTCCCAGGCTTGTAAGTGGGAGAAGAGGGTATGTTTCGCCGGTGAGTAAATATTCATTTTCGGCATAGTGCATGACAATGAGCTTGCCATAGGTACGGCGATTTGCTTCAATTTGTTGGATGGTGCTACGATAATCTTTCCAGATTATATAAAATACTGCTCCTAGGATACTTAGCAACAACGCAGCTGAAATCATCCGCAGGATAAATAGTAAAATTTCGGTATCCATGCAGCCTTCTTTCTAAAGTGGATCAAATACAGCCGTTCCATCACCGGTTTCGTCAGTTGGGTTTTGCATATAGACAATTTGTGTATGTCCGATACGGATAACATCACCTGATTTTAACGGATGTTCCTTGACAGCAACACCATTAACAAAGGTTCCGGTTTTACTTGATGCGTTAAAAATGACATATGTGCCAAAACGTAGACGAATTTGAGCATGGTGACGTGATACATATGGGTCATCTATCACAATATGATTATTTTGATTTCGTCCGATGTTAATCAGCGGTTGGGTCAGGGGAATTGTTTTATTGTCATTGATGATTAAATGAGCATGAGGTGGGTGATTTGATGGTTGGGCTTGGATTGGTTGCATGGCGGCTGTGGCATCATTTATTGGGCTACTATGCCCGGCGTTAATATGTAATTTATTGATTTCAATTGTGGTATCTGCCAGTAGCTGTATTTTTGGGGGGGCGGCTAATTGATAATCCGCATTGGTTGCTAGTTCAACCAGATAGTCACATAATTTGTTAGCTAAGTGGGGGTGTTTTTGTTTTAGGGTTATATGTGTTTGCGGGTGAACAGCAATAACATATTGATCTGGTGCAAGTGGACGTGGGTCACCATTGTTAGATGGCATAAGATGATCTTCCATAGCACGGGCTAAACGGAGGGCAATATCTTGCGCACGGATTCGCTTACCAAATAGGCTGGTAAATGCTCCTTCAATCAAGTTTTCAAGTTGTGATTCTAATTTATCGATGTGTTCTTTTTTCATCGAAACCTCCGTGTTGAAACCCACCAGACTTGATGAATGGCTTACCGAGAAATTCATTTGCATTATAACGGAGAACAAGATGATGGCACAGTAACGGCTAAGAGAGGGTGTATCGGGCGCACCGAAAAGCACGCCCGATTGTGATGATTTATAGACGACGGCGGAATTCAAATTCCGGTTCTGTTGGCACATAATCGGGCCAAGAGTTAGATGTTTCAAAGGTGTTAACTTCAGTATTATTGCGGAATTCTTCTAGCCAAGTTTCGAACTCACGCGCGATGACAAACTCACGCTCAAGGTCTCCCATTTCACGATCTTCTCGTGCGCGTACTTGGATAATATGGAAGCCGAACTCGGTTTCTACGGGTTCACTGATTGCACCAATTTCTAGTGTGCGGGTGGCTTCACCAAATGGCTCAACAAAGCCATTAGTATTGCTCCAGCCCAACTCACCGCCTTGTGCGCCGGATGCGGTATCAATTGATGACAAGCGTGCCAAATCCGCAAACGATTCACCGTTGTTTAACGCTTCGATGATATCTAGGGCTTCAGCTTCGGTTTCTACCAGAATGTGACGCGCATTGACCCAAATTGCTGTATCCCCAACACCTGTTACAGCTTCACCTAGTTTCATGCGCAGAGCTTGATACTCAAAATAGGCATCAATTTGCTCTCTGCTGACCCCAGCCCGACGGCTTACATAGCTGTAAAAATCATCAATCAAATCTTGTTGATTTTCCAACTGTTCCTGATAAGGTAGGGTAGGGATAGCCGTGGCGGTGGGTGCCGGTGTTAAGCTAGGCGTAGGCGTAAATTCTGGTGTGTTGGTTGCCGTTGGTACTGGTGACGGTGTTGCAGTAACCAGTGGCGTGGGTGATGGCGTTGCACTCGGTTCCGGCTCTGGTGTGGTTTCAGGGTCAACCTCTGCAGGAGCTTCTAGTTGTGGTAATTGTAGAAATGCCAACACCTGAGCGTTGATTTCATCTTGAGTAACGGTGATGCCGCGTCGTGCTGCCTCATCGCGGATAATTTTCTCATCAATCATATCATTGATGATACGCAGCCCCATTTGATCTGGCGCGTTCAGTTCATTCCAGCGTTGTTGTATATCTTGGTCTCGTTGATATACTTGGCTGAATGCTTGGTTAATATCTGTGATCCCGGCATTCATCATTTGGCTGATGCCGATACTGATCTTCTCACTACTTAGAACACGCTCTAACCGGATGCGATCTTGAAACTCGCCAACATGAATGTTTACACCGTTTACCTTGGCAACATTGCGGCTGGGCACAATCACTTGATTGATGAAAAAAGCAATCAGGATGATGACAGCGATAACCCCAATGGCGACAGATGTCCATAGGACGATCTGCCGCTGAAGATACGCTTCACGTTCAGCGCGGGATTGAAATTCGCGCAGAGGTTTTTTACCAGCTTCTTCTTGGGGTTGTACTGGGGGTTTTGCCTTTGGTATTGGGCGACGTTTAGCCATACCAATGACTCCTATTCGCCAGATGCTACAAAGGGCAGCAAGGCTAAATGACGTGCGCGCTTAACTTCACGGGCTAATTCCCGTTGGCAGCGGGCACAGTTTCCTGTTTGGCGGCGCGGCTTGATTTTGCCGGTTTCAGTGACAAAGCGACGTAGTGTATCAATATCTTTGTAATCAAAGCAACGTCCGTCTGGGCAATATACACCACGATTGCGACGACGGCGACGCATATGTTTGTTTTTTGAATCTTGACTCACGGTTCTTCACTCCATGTTGATTAAAACGCATAATCGTCAGTATTGGGATCATCAAAATCATCATCATAATCATAATGATGAGAACGACGATCCCCAAGTAGAATCATTTCATTGGCAACTAGTTCAGTGCGGAAGTGTTTTTTACCAGTCTCATCTTCCCAGCCGCGTGTTTGTAAGCGACCTTCAACATAAACTTGTTGCCCTTTGGTCAGGTGATTTTTACAAATCTCTGCTAAATTCCCCCAAGCGACCACGTTGAACCATTCAGTTTCTTCGCGGCGTTCCCCCTCGGCAGATGTCCAGCTTCGGCTGGTGGCAACGCTAAAGCTGGTCACCGGTCTGCCACTAGGGGTATAGCGCATTTCCGGTTCTCGTCCTACCTGACCAATAATCATGACTTTGTTCAGCCCGCGTGCCATCAGCTAGCTCCTACTCGTCAGCACGGACGACAAGGTGTCTTAAAACCTGCGGGGAAAGGCGTAATTCACGCTCTAATTCGTCAATAGCACCGCTTTCTACATCAGCATAATAGATGACATAGTAGGCTTCGCGTTGCCCTTCAATTTCATAGGCAAGCCGCCGCCGTCCCCAGTGGGTGGTGTCAATTTTGGTCACAGTGCCTTGACCGTCAGCTTCGATAAATCCTTTGATTTGTTCGAAGGATTCTTTCATTGCCTCTTCGTTGGCATCCAACTTAAATACAACAGTAATTTCGTATGAACGTTTCATGGGTATATGGAATTCCCCTTTCCATGGATACAAGCCTCACCCAACACGGGTGTGTTGTTGTGAAGCGGAAAGTTAAACAAGTCAGGGGATGATACTACATGAGTCATCCCTGTTTGACAAGTGCTAACCGCGAACTTGCCAATGCTAATGCGACAGTCAACCAAAACAATGTGATTAACGGCTGAAAATCCAACCGGAAGAAATATAGATCTGCTGCACCATTGACTAAAGCTGTGACTAATGCAGCATGATACCCTAGATGAATAGAATCTAACTCTGGGTCATGTTTGGCAATACGCCAAGTGTGAAGCCCATATAAAAACACACCGCTCATCGCCATGAGAAAAATCGCTACACCAACCAAACCAATTTGGTTTGCCATAATCAGATACATATTGGCGACATCGGTGTAAATATCAATATCCGGTGTACCAGTAAACCCCACGCCGAAAATTGGATAACGGCTGATTAATCTTAACGAGTCGGTATATTCTCCAATACGCATTTGGGTAGAAAGATCGGACGCGGTGAAGGCTTCTACAAAACGCTGTAAATAAGCTTGTGTTTGTGGCAACAACAGCGATAATCCACCAACAAAAATTAATAAAGGAATGAATCGTCGATATTTGGCGAATGCAATCACTAACAAGCCTGCCGCAAAAGCTAATGCGGATGCACGCGAAAACGTTAACACGAGTGCTATAGTTACCACTGCTAGCACAAATAATGTCAGCGTGCGGTATTTTAAAACAGGTTTTTGTGCAAAAACTTGTGGTGCGATAATCACCGCGCTAATTGCTAACATCCCCGCTAAGGAGTTTGGTCCGATCCAAGTACCGATGGCGCGTTCTGGTAGTGCCGGGTTTGATTCGATATATTGAATTGTCCCTCCAACTGGATAGCCGAATCGCCCTAATCGACTTAATGCTAAGTCCGCTATGTGGTCTGGCAGGATGTATAGAAAAATTGCTAATGCGGATTGAACTGCTGCACCTATGAGAATGACTAACACCAGCCGTCGCAACACCTGAGGATCATGCAATAAATCTACAACAATAAATACCAAACCTAAGGCGAGGAGTGTTCCAGCAAATTGCCGCGCAATATTTAATGTCATGGGGGAGTGCCGCAAACCAAGCGCAAATGCTAATAAAAGCCAGCAAACATATGCAAAGATCAGAATGTGAACAGGGGTTAATGTGATTGTCCGTCGCTTTCCAGTCATCCATAGGCTGATATATACTATGAGAAAACCACCCGCGGCACTATCAATTAAAGTAGGGGTAAAGCCAATATCAAATGGCACAGTGCCGAATGGCAGCAACATCATCACTGCGATAATGGCGTATAATGCTGCATGAATATCTGTCAGTAAATAAAGAGCTATAACCCCACCAATAACTCCGCCAGCAAGCAGTTCTGGTTCAAGCAATAAAGACGCAATACCTAACCCACCGCCGATGATGCCAATTGCTGCGCCAATAATTAGTGCGTAAGTTTTTCTATCCAATTGATTCAGCCAGATTTGAATCTGTTGCATGATTATCCTTTAGCTGTTCAACGGTGTTTAAACAATCACTTATGTGAATACAGGTATGATAAAGACTAACAGCAACCCAAATGCAATAAACGCCACTCCACGCCCACGATTTGTGCTGTGCCAATCATCTGGCATGGGATAATCGGGGTAGGCGCGTAAAAATTTTTCTAGTTCCCACATGCGTGCTGGGTTTGCCATAATCAACACACCGATACTAAATGACAATAGGCTTATAATAATCAGGATGACCGCCATAATCCAATGCCTCTGAATAGCGTTAAACTACCGAGTATAATTAACCCTGACCATGTGACTAGACTCAACCCTGCGCCGATTTGAAAGGAGCGTGGGGCATAGGTCAATATCACCTCATGTTCACCTGCTGGAATAGGCAATGCGATCACCGCGCCATAGGCACGAATAGGGTGAACTGTTACGCCATCTAATGTGATATGCCAACCAGGATAGTCTACATGGGCGATAGATAACAACCCATTTTCATCTGTGCTGACCTGAATTGTAATTTGTTCTGGTTGATAATCCGTTATTGCAGCATTCCATGTTGATTCTCCCTCTGCACCTGCACGGATGGAAATAGGCGGCTCCTCGGCTAAGATAAGCGTCTGTCTTTCATTAAAATTAGGGTTTGCTAGGTATTCTCTTGCAAATTCATCCCCTGGGGCGACGACATAATCATATAACATCATGGCGTAAGGGCGTGGATCACTTAATTCATGGAGTTTAAGGTCTCCCTCTGTTGCAACAATTTGTGATGTAACTGGCAAGGTCTCTAAATAACTGAATACATATCGTACTGCAAACATTTCCCATGCGACTTCTGAAGGGAGTGCCCTTTGGATAATGGCGTGTGGTCCATCTAAAAACAAGGGACTGATTCCGCGTATATCGGCGATATGATAAAGACTGCCAGTATTTCCTCCTGGGGGGATACCGATTCGCGTTGTTTCTAAGCCGCCATCTACACGAAATACGCCCGTTTGTGCCTGAAGATATTCTACAAGGGGAGATGGCTGCATGAATGTGCGTTCACTGGCTGGAATAGGCTCATAGTTAAGGTTATCCATATTAACTGTGAATAGCTCAAAAACAATTAAGGCGGCTAAAGCCCATTTCCAGCGCGGCAGATTATAAATGGCTATTGCAGCTATGCCTAATATAACCGCGATAAACACCGCTTGATTGATGATATAGTTATAAACATCAGGGTTGCTGGACCACAAGACATAGATGCTGGATGCAATTAGCGCACATGCTGCTGCAAACCCTGAAAACCAGCGGCGGAATGTTGCTGGTGAATCTAGCAACGCTATGACACCGAATGCGGTTAAAATAGCGGTGCTGTTGGCGAACAAAAACACAGCACGTTCTTGCCCACGGAAAAAGCGCATTCCAGGCAGGATGTTATAGGCTGCATGAAACAACGGGCTTTTATCCCCAAAGCTCAAACCCAAGGCAACAATTGCTACCACTCCCCAGAATATGCGATCACGTTCTTTACTTAATAAACCAATCACCGCCAATCCGAAACCAATTGCGCCAAAATACAATGGCGACCAAAAAAACGGCAGGCGCGGGAAAATTAGAGAAGTAAGGTCATTGAACTCAAAGCCGCCGCCCTTGGCATCGAATGTAAAATTATTTCTCATAGTCAATTGAAGATATTCAAACCCTGGGATAAGTTGGACAGCGGTTACACCGAACGTTACGGCACCAAGCATGCTTGTCCAGATCAGCCATTTACGCCATTGAAAATCAACACGATACGCCAAAAAGCCAACAGCGGCATAAGTCGCAAACCAACTTGTTTGTGGATGCCCTGCCATCCAGCTTAAGCCTAACGCCCAGCCAGCTAAGGCTATCCACTGCCACCGAATAACTGCTTGCCTAGTTGCCTCTAATATTCCCAGAATCACCAAGGGGAGCCATATTGCTGCTTCTAATAATGCGACCTGTAAAGGGGGATAGCCGGTCATAAATCCGCCATAACCAGCCGTGATTGCACCGATGAACGCCGCCAACACACTATATTGTTTGCCGAGCGTCATACGCCGAATAAGTGCATACATCAATAGGGTATATAGCAGAACATGCAAAGCAACTTCAACTTGCAGGGAAGCATATGTCCAGGCAGAACTAAGCGCGATAGTTAATAACCGCGGTGGATAAAACACTGCCGCTTGCGTATCTGCAATGAACGGCAATCCTCCATTGTTATATGGATTCCATAGAGGTATTTCACCATTTGAAAAACGGGCATATTGATATGCGCCGAAAGTGACGAACTGACCAGAATAATCTGATTCAACAAATGATGCCTGGTCGTATGTATTTGGTGTCAAAATCCGCCAAAAGAACAAAGCCCAAAGCAAAATTAAGACAATAATTGCCTGCCAATCGTGCCTTTTCATCAAACTTTTCATGTTGGATGTCCTCAGTTTCAGTGGGAGGAAGTAGATTGTCGTGAGTTTAAGACTGCTTCATACATTGCCAAACAGTCATCAGCAATCACAGACCAATTAAATTCATGTGCTAAATCCCGTGCGCCTTGTCTCAATTTGTGTAATAAGCTCGGACGGCGATAAAGTTGGAGTAGTGCGTGAGAAATATGCAAATAAGGTGGACAATCCTCATCTAGAATTTCTTGCTGTACCAACAACATATTTTCTCCATTTTTGAACAGCGGGATGTTAACTTTAGGACGAGTGGTAACAATAGCGCATCCATGTTGAATAGCCGCCATCAAGCTACCCCGCCGATAGGATGCCCCATCACGGAAGGGCAATGCCACCACATCACTAGCCGTTAGATAAGCACTCACAGCCTCGTCATCCACGAACCCTGTCCAAGTGATAATGTCTTGAATATTGTGCTGTTCAATAAGCCTGTCGATTTTTTGCGCTTCCTCTTGATTAGATGGATCACTGCTACCGGTTCGCCCGCCAATTAACACAACTTTAATTGGAACTTGTGATGTCTTTTTAATATGAGCGACATCTTCTATCAGAATATCTACGCCTTTGCTATGGTTGATAAAGCCAAAATACGCTACGAGAAAATCACGTGGTGTTGCGCCGGCTTTTTTGCGCCACTCATCCCGCTGATAGTTAGATGGGAGTTTGTTCGGGATATTGCTGCCAATTGGAATTAAAACCGCGTGCATTAGATGTTGAACTTGCTGAAAATCCTCTTGATTAGTGACAATTACACCGTGTGAGCGTTTTGCCAGCCGCTGAACAATCCATTGACGTAAGCGACCGGCTTTAGGGAACAGATACGGCACGAGTAAATCATGAAATGTTGTGACCAATGGTGTATCACGCAGAAATTCTGGTAAAAAATGAACCCAGGGTGACATTTGAAAAGCAGCGGTTTCAAATTGTAAATTTACAACATCTAACTGGTTATGGTGTGCCCAGCGATTAATCATCCGCATGGTAGAAAGTCCCCATCCTTTATCTGTTTTGGTTATGGAAAGTGTGGGGTCATCTGCTTGTGCATCGCTGAAAATAAAAATATCATGCCCTTTTTTAACTAGGGTTTGTGCTAAGACACGGGTATAAGCACCCACGCCTCCTTGCATGGGTGGATATTCACCTGTTACAAGTCCGATTCGCATTATGTTACCTTTAAGCCGGAACGAATAACTTGCCAATAGGCGCGGATACGTTCTCGGCGTAAATCTCGTTTACTGCCTAAAAGCCCTTTTAGCCCTTCAATGCCGATTTGCCATAAATAGCTAGCGAGCAAGAACAACCGTAGTGCCCAAGCAACGCCAACACCATGATGCTTGCGGAAGTAACGGAGTTTACTTGCTTGGAAGTAAATATGTTTATGGGCGACAACTTGCCCGGTGCTTGCCCCGCCATGATGGATAATTCGTGTATCACCAAGATAAACAACGCGCCACCCGGCATCTTTGGCGCGTTTACACCAGTCTAACTCTTCAGAAAACATGACAAAGCCCGTGTCTAATCCACCGATTTGTGCGTAAACGTCGCGTCTTGCCATCAATGCAGACCCTTGCACCCAGTCTACCTCTGCAATTGCGTCATCTGGTATATCCCGCACGTAAAAACGATCTAACATAGAACGAGGGGCAAATTTTTGTAACCATGTGCTTTCAAAAAAAGCCAGGGCAGGGGTGGGGAATCGGCGGCGTGTTGATTGATGTGTGCCATCAGTGTTGAGTGTGTGTGGACCGACAATACCAACATCTGGGTGAGCATCTAAATAAGCAACCATGCGTTCTAGTGCATTATCCAATATCACGGTATCAGGATTTAATAGCAGATGATAGCGTCCGGTTGCCGCTTCAAAACCGATGTTATTGCCACGTGTAAAGCCAATATTTTCCGCCTGGGGTAATAATAAAACGTGGGGAAATTCACTTTTTACCATCTGAACAGTGTTATCTTCACTGGCAGAATCCACCACAATGATTTGAATATCAAGCGTATTAGATTGAATACTGGCAAGGCAATCTCGCAACAGATCACACACATTCCAACTGACAATAATAATGGATAAATCAGCCATAGGGTAACCATTATGTGGATAACAAATTCTGCGTGATTGTACCATCCAGCCAAATTGATGTGTACAGTGGAAAATAAAAAGAAGTGACAGAATTAAGCCACTTCCTGTTGTTTATGCTGACAGATGTCAGGATAGGATGTTGTTAGTAAATTGTGGGCAAATGCAATGTATTAGTTAGGATGGGAGTTGAAATAATCGTTCTGCGTTTTGTGTTGTGATATGAGCCACTTGCTCGGTAGGAAGTTGATGCAGTGATGCTAAACGATCTACGATGTGTACCACATAGGCAGGTTCGTTACGTTTACCACGATAAGGATGTGGTGTTAAAAATGGACCATCCGTTTCAACTAGAATACGATTTTGGGGGATCGTCCTAGCGATGGCTCGGAGGTCATCGGCATTTTTATAGGTGATTGGTCCAGTAAAGCCTAGATAGAAGCCAATAGATAATGCACGTTCGGCAGTTTGGACTGGTGCGGAAAACGAGTGCATCACACCGGGGCGGTCTTTGAGGCGATTTGGCAGCCCACCCTTAACCCATGCTTCCAGAATGTCCATGACATCATTGCTTGCCTCACGATTATGGATGATAACGGGTAATTCTAACTTAGCAGCAAGTTCAAGTTGGGCTTGAAAGGCGCGTTGTTGTATAGACTTAGGTGATTTATCCCAATGATAATCTAAGCCAATTTCACCAATAGCGACAACTTTGGGCATATGGGCGAGTGCTTCTAGCTCGGCGATAACTTCTGGGGTGAAATCAGCAGTGCTATTAGGATGAATGCCAACAGCGCAAAACATACCAGGATATTGTTGTGTTAAGTGGATAACAGCGTGAGAAGTTGGGATGTCGATTGCCGGGTTGATGATACGAGTAACACCAGCATCAATGGCACGTTGGATAACTGCATCACGATCTTGGTCATAACGTTCAAAATTGATGTGACAATGGGTATCAATTAGGGTCATCGAGGGTACTCATTAAGATAAGAATAAAATAGAGAGGGCGCAATAAACTGCGCCTTTAATAACAGCTTAAATGGCGTTATCCGGGTCTTTTTTGAGACGTTCTAAATCTGCTTCTACCATCATTTGGATCAGTTCTTCAAAGCTGACGCTGGGTTTCCAGCCGAGTTTGGCATGTGCCTTACTGGGATCACCAATTAATAAGTCCACTTCTGCGGGGCGTATAAAGGCTGGGTCTTGCACACAATAGTTTTGCCAATCCAGATCAACGCAAGAGAAGGCGACTTCAAGCAAGCGTTGGACGGTGTGGGTTTTGCCTGTTGCAATCACAAAATCATCCGGTTCATCTTGTTGAAGCATCAACCACATAGCTTCCACATAATCACCGGCAAACCCCCAATCACGCTGCGCTTCATAGTTGCCCATACGTAGTTCATGAGCTAAGCCTAGTTTAATTTTGGCGGCGTTGTAAGTGACTTTGCGTGTCACAAATTCCAACCCGCGCCGTGGGGATTCATGATTGAACAAAATGCCACTAACGCAAAACATATCATAACTTTCACGATAATTGACGGTAATCCAATGCCCATAAACTTTTGCTACCCCATAGGGGCTACGTGGATAAAAGGGGGTGGTTTCTGTTTGAGGAACAGCCTGAACTTTGCCGAACATCTCGCTGCTAGATGCCTGATAAAAGCGAGTATCAGGCTTGACGAGGTGGATGGCTTCTAGCATACGTGTGACACCAAGTGCGGTGACATCACCTGTGAAAGCGGGCTGATTCCATGAGGTAGGGACAAAACTTTGTGCAGCGAGGTTATAAACTTCATCGGGCTGAATAGTTTCAATCGCACGGTTTAAACTCATCTGGTCGCTTAAATCACCCTGAACGAGGTGGATTTGATCTTGGATATGGCGGATGCGCTCATAACGAACGGTGCTGGTGCGTCGCACCATCCCGTAAACTTCATAATCTTTAGCCAAAAGCAACTCGGCTAAATAAGAACCATCCTGCCCGGTTACTCCGGTGATGAGTGCTTTTTTCTTTCCCATGTTCATTAAGCTCCTTTTACGCGGCGGCGGCAATCATCCAAAATATCCGCCAAAGATTGTTGAAAGGTGATTTGAGGTTGCCATCCAGTCACCTGATGCAAATGACTGCAATCCCCCCGTAGCTCAGGTATGGTGACAGGACGCAGGCGTGCTTCATCAATGGCTATCGTGATAGGGCTGGTGCTGAGCTTAATTAGCTCATTAAGCAGTGCTTCTATGGTATGAGATTGCCCTGAACAGACGTTGTAGACATCGCCGGGGATACCATGTTCGATAATCGCATGATAGGCGCGGACAATATCACGCACATCTGTAAAATCACGCTTTGCGCTTAGGTCTCCAACATAGATGGTAGCATCTTGTTTTCCGGCTTCAATACGAGCGATTTGCATGGCAAATGCCGGGGCGACAAAATTCTCATTTTGACCTGGACCAAAGTGATTAAACGGGCGGGCGCGCATGATGGGCAAGCCATGACTGATACTGTATTGTAACGCTAGCATATCTTGAGCGATTTTACTAACGCTATAGGGGCTGGTTGGGCGTAGTTCCGCTTTTTCTGTGAGGGGAAGTTCCTCTGGGTGAACGGGACCATAAATTTCCGCTGAGCTAATAACCAAGATACGGGGTTCAATACCGGCATCAATACAAGCGGTAATGACATTTAATTGTGCGCTGATATTGTTTTCTAGTGTTTCCCAGGGGGCTTCAAATGAACGCGGAACAAATGCCTGTGCCGCTAAATGATAGATGTGGTCTGGCTGAATGTTTTTGATCAGATCATGGACAGCTTTTTGCTGTTTGAGGTCGATTGCATGGTAGATCACACCATCGTTTTGTTCGGATTTTTGAGACGGTAGGGTGGTGCCATGAATGACGACATCAGGCATGGTATCAAACAGATGGCGTGCCAGATGCCCCCCGACAAAACCCGTTGCACCAGTTATCAAGACGCGCACTGCGATTCTCCTACTTGGTTAAAACTCATTTGCAGGATTATAGCGGATAAGTCATTGAGTTCTAGTGTGAGAACGGTTATCTGATGTGGGGTAGCTCATTAACACTACCCCATGATACTAAAACGCATAGCCTCTAATTATCGTATGGGATGATATACAAATCTACTTCATTGTTGGTGGGAGATTGTGAGACAATAATGTCATATTGAATCCCTGGCTGAAATGGGTATTCAAATTCTGCTTTTGCCAGCAAATCTAACTCACGATCGATGATAAAGACGTGATGAGGGATACCCGGAATGACTTGAACAGCGGATGCGCTAACGTTGCTTAAGCTGGAGACGAGATTAGTTGTGCCGTCATACAGCGGGGCACGATTTTGCGGTAGAGGGGCTGTTTCTGTTCCGTCATCACTTGGGGGCAGGGCTTGTGCAATTGGCTGATCTAGACGAGCAACTTCCAGCCCAAAATCAGAAGTGCCTTGATCGGTCAGGTTGATTAGCCGAAGTAATGAATCCGATACATTAAAGACAGCACTGGTCTGTGGCAAGATCAGTAGATCGACTGTATCCCGTGTGAGACCGTAAGCGTAGATTGTGTAGGATGTATCAGGCGCGAACTCATAGCCAACGATGTTGAGTTCATTGGGGTCGTTAGCACCTGCTTCACCTTCAAGGATTTGTGTACCGGGGACTCGTATAATGAGACTTTGCACACCGGTAGGGATGATGATTTCTTGGGTTAGCTGGGCATGTGCCAAATTCAATGCCAGTGGAATTTGATCCAGATAAACATCAATCGGTGCGCGGTCACGCAGCATATTTAACACGCGGACACGGGCGGGGTCTGGTGCGGGCGTGTTGTTGGCAATAGGCTCATCTGGGTCAACCGCAAGAGCTGGGTCAATTGGCACCGAGTCACTGAGGATTATGGGCGGGTCATCAATTGTGCGCCCCGTGACGAAATATAGATAGGTGCGTCCGGCTTCTAAGAGGATATTTTGTGATTGCTCCAGAAATAATTCCCCGGCACGGATGTTAAAGCTGAGTGGTTGCTGGGCATCAAAGAGTATGCCTGTGCTGTAATCACGATAAGGGAGTGCTTCTAAGCCAGCGATCCGTTCACCGCTGTCATATTCAATTGTGACTGTATCATTTGGCAATGAATTGACGAAAACCATACGTGCTTGATCTGGCGGTACAGGTGACAGATCATCCTCAAAGCGAGTAATGAATGCTTGCTGCGATGTGCCGATGATGAACAGGGAGAGGATTTGCTCCTCTATTGTGCTTAGATCATAAGCAGTGAGCGGGGTTTGAGTTGTGGAGTCTGCGCCAGCGGGATAAATCTCAACAAGATAATTATCGGCACGGATGGGCTGGCGTTGGCTGGCACGCCCATATTCTATACCACTGAGGAACAGCTCA
>RFHA01000357.1 GCA_003696565.1 Chloroflexota bacterium | reverse complement strand
CCTTTCAGGAGTTTGCAGAAGACTGAGGTCGGTGGTTCGAGTCCATCTCGGCCCACATCGAATTTTTATTCAATGTGAGTTTTATATCCCTGTTGCAGAGTAACTACATTTTATAGTATAATCTCTTTTGCCTGATGGCTCGGTACGTAATTAATGCAAAAAATCTATTCAACTTACCTAAATACGCATTGCCCTCATAGTGGGTGATTAAGGAAAACGAATAGTTTACGGTACCGGCCAACAAGCCGGATTTTTTTTGTACTAAACTTTTCATTAGGAAAGGTTTAGCAAAAGAACTTTTAAATACAGCAAATTTGAAAAATCTAAGTTAATGAAGAAAATCCGTTTAAAAGAAAATTATTAGCACCTTAAACATTTGCCCGGGAATTCTCCTTTCAAGATTGTTCTAACAATTTTGAAAGAGGGACAGTGGAGCGAAGCAAGCTATAGCTTGCCGAATTGGTTGGAGCCCGTTCTTATGTGCCCTTCACTATGTTCGGGGCCCATAGCTCAGTTGGCTAGAGCGCATCATTTGCAATGATGAGGTCGTGGGTTCGAGCCCCACTGGGTCCACAGTCATAGTTCGGTGCTCTGACAAGTGGAAGGGCGCAAGTGCAATGGTGTATGGGTTTTGAGAGAAACCTAACTTTTTAGCATTGGTTAGTAATATCTGGCTATTGGAGACAGTGGCTAGATATTAGTAACTGATGTGGTTTGTACCTTAACATTTGTAACAAGATAAAGTTTCAACTTCTCCTCAATCATTTGATTGAGTATTGAAACTTTTAATAAGTGTAATTTTGTTTTCGAAATTATTGTGTTATTACTATTTCCCTTTGGGGATTATTTGGTAATAACTTTAATTTCTTAGGCAGAATTATTGTAAAACTTAACTCTAACTTCATTTTTGAAGTTATTGTAAAGAGAAGGCCATGCAACTCATCAAAGCATTGTGCTTTGCATTGAGTTGAAACTTCGGATCTTGTATCCGAAGACACAGCAAAAATTCACATTTGCAGATTTTTCTGCAAAAGTAGAAATAAGTAAGTTTAAGTTTACTTAACGCATACAGTGGATGCCTTGGCTTAGATTACCGAAGAAGGACGTGCAAGACTGCGATAAGCGTCGGCTAGCTGTCACGAAGCGTTTAACCGGCGATGTCCGAATGGGGAAACCCGGCTAGGCTTATACCTAGTCACTTCAAAGTGAAAGTTCTGATTTATCAGGATATAGCTTTGAAAGAGGGAACCGTCCGAACTGAAACATCTTAGTAGGACGAGGAAGAGAAATCAATGAGATTCCGTTAGTAGCGGCGAGCGAAATCGGAACAGCCCAAACCATCTGGTTTCCTTTGGGAAATTGGATGGGGTTGTGGGACCCAACGTGGTAGCTCAAACGATAGTAGAACAGTGTGGAATAATTGACCATAGAACGTGATAGTCGTGTATACGAAATCTTTTGAGCGCCTAGGGAAATCCCAAGTACCTTGGTGTAAATACTCTGAGGGAATCCGGGGGAACCATCCTCCAAGGCTAAATATAATCTAAGACCGATAGTGAACTAGTACCGAGAGGGAAAGGTGAAAAGAAGGGCGGGACGCCCAGTGAAATAGAACCTGAAACTGTATGCGGACAAACCGATAGAGCTTTGTGCTTGCACAGGGTGATATCGTGCCTATTGAAGAATGAGCCAGCGAGTTGTCTTATAGTGCTTAGTTTAAGCCCTACGGGGTGTAGACGCAGGGAAACCGAGTTTTAAAAAGCGAATTTGTACTATGAGGCAGACCCGAAACCAGGCGAGCTATCCATGAGCAGGGTGAATCCCGCGTAACAGCGGGTGGAGGCCCGAACCCGTACCAGATGCAATTGGTTGGGATGACTTGTGGATCGGAGTAATATGCTAATCGTGCTTGGAGATAGCTGGTTCTCCCCGAAAGGTGTTTAGGCACCGTGGTCGTGGAAAATTATGAGGTGGTAGAGCTACTGAATGGGGCAGCGAGGGCAACTGAGTTGTCTCAACCAAACTCCGAATAACTCATAATCTGCGCGGCTAGACAGCCACATGGGGCTAAGCTCATGTGACAAAAGGGAAACAACCCAGACTCTCGGCTAAGGTCTCTAAATCTTGACTAAGTTTGAAAGGAAGTCACATCTCTCAGACAGCTAGGAGGTTGGCTTAGAAGCAGCCATCCTTTAAAGAAAGCGTAACAGCTCACTAGTCGACCGATATGTGGCGCCGAAGATGTACCGAGGATTAAGTCAAGTACCGAAGCTGGAGATGGTCAAAGTTTCGCTCTGCACCTGGATTGAAAACCGTGTAGTGGGGAACACTGCATGGGTGGCGTTTCGCCTGTATCCAAGTGTGCAGTGAGGCTTTGACCGTGGTAGGGGAGCGTTCTAAGGGCTTTGAAGCTATTCGTGTAAACGGTGGTGGAGCGCTTAGAAGTGAGAATGCTGGCATAAGTAACTTACAAGTCCGGTGAGAATCCGGACCGCCGAATGCTCAAGGATTCCCTGGTGAAGATCGTCTTCCAGGGGTTAGTCGGCTCCTAAGGCGAGGCCATAAAGGCGTAGTCGATGGATAACGGGTTAATATTCCCGTACTTGTTTAGTTTTGTTTGTACTCGCAAGAGTCGTGCGCGCAAGCGCAGAGCTGGGGATTGACTGGGTTGGAGATTATGAAGCCAGTTCGCGAAGTCTGGTGTAAGTTGTTAGATAGTTCGTATAGGGAAATCCGTACGAATGATTAATCGAGCAATTATGCAGAGTCTGGTTAACGCCGGGCGATTTCATATATTCAACCTACGAGAAAAGGTTCGCAGTTAGAAACTAATCAAGCCGTACCAAAACCAACACAGGTGAGCAGGTCGAGTAGACCAAGGCGAGCGAGAGAAAGAGGCTTAAGGAACTCGGCAAGAAAACTACCCGTAACTTCGGGAGATGGGTTTCCTCCATTGCTATTTTAATGGGGGACGCAGCGAAAGTTTGCTAATCGACTGTTTATCAAAAACACAGGTCCGTGCAAAATCGTAAGATGACGTATACGGGCTGACGCCTGCCCAGTGCCGGTAAGTTAAACGGAGGGGTGTTTGATCTTCGGATCATATGCTCTGATGCGAAGCTCCGGTAAACGGCAGCAGTAACTATAACTGTTCTACGGTAGCGAAATTCCTTGTCACTTAATTGGTGACCCGCACGAAAGGCGTAACGAGTTAGCAACTGTCTCGAGCCTCTACTCGGTGAATTTGCGATGGCTGTGAAGACGCGGCCTACTTCCACCAGGACAAGAAGACCCCGTGAAGCTTTACTACAGCTTAACATTGATATGTGCATTTTAAGTGCCTAGTGTAGGAGGGAGCCTTCGGGCGCCAATGTAACACCTCTCTTTGAGATGTGGCATATCTTACTTACCCCGCCTGGACGGCGGGAGGAACAGTGTTAGGTAGGTAGTTTGTCTGGGGCGGATCCCTGCCAAAGAGTAACGCAGGGGTACAAAGGTTGGCTTGGCACGGATGGACATCGTGCTGAAAGTACAAAGGCAGAAGCCAGCTTAACTGCGAGACTGACGGGTCAAGCAGATGCGAAAGCAGGTCTTAGTGATCCTCCGATCCACCATGGGTGTGGACGGAGCTTAACGGATAAAAGCTACTCCGGGGATAACAGAGTAGTCGCACCCGAGCGTCCATAGCGACGGTGCGGTTCGCTACCTCGATGTCGGCTCAGGGTATCCTGGGGCTGGAGAAGGTCCCAAGGGTTGGTCTGTTCGCCCATTAAAACCCTACGTGAGCTGGGTTCAAACCGTCGTGAGACAGGTTGGACTGTATCCGGTGGGAGCGTAAGAATCTTGAGAAGAGCTCTCCTCAGTACGAGAGGACCAGGAGGGGGGAATCCCTAGTGTGCCGGTTGTCATGTCAGTGGCAAAGCCGGGTAGCTACATTCCTCGCGGATAACCGCTGAAAGCATCTTAAGCGGGAAGCCCACTTCAAGATGAGGATTCTTTTTAGACTCATGGAAGAATACCATGTATATCGTCAGGCAGTGGAAGTCGTGTAAGCGATTAAGCTAACCTTGTACGAATTAGTCGAAAAACTTAAACTTACAGCAGCGTGTTTTGCGCTGATGTATGGGCTGTTGAGTCTTCTGACTTGCGGTCCATACAGTTTCAACTCATTATGAGTTGATAAGTAGAGCTGTCTTTTCACTCAGTGCAAAGCAAAGTGCTTTGTGGTTGTGTGTCCTTTTCTTTACAATATTTTCCAAACTTTAAATTATGTGTTGATGCGAGAGATAAAGTAATCTTTCGTATTTATACGAAAACCAAAAGTGCGGAATATAGATTTCGATCGTAAATTTGGTCGTGTTTTGTTACAAGTGTTTTACGTTAAAAATTTAACCAAGAGGAACACAAACGGTCTAGTTTGAGGTTAGTGTTCTGGTGATTGGAGCGACATGGAACCACCTGATCCATTCCGAACTCAGAAGTGAAACGTGTCAGCGCTGACGATAGTGGTGGGGCAACCTGCTGCGAAAATAGGTCATCGCCAGAACAGT
>RFHA01000356.1 GCA_003696565.1 Chloroflexota bacterium | reverse complement strand
TTGTCATAACTTGATGATAATAAATAAATTATATTTATTTTTGCTTTTCTAGCATTGTAATAATATTTAACATTTTGGTACCGCCAGTTCGGGTTTGGCCGAGTATGGTATTCAAAATTAACGTAAGGTTATGATAATAAATAAGTTATTGGTTTGGTATGGTTACTGCTTTATTGGGGGGTTACTTGTGTTAATTTCGTTTTTTCATCACGTTTAACCATCCCCTAGGGAGGAGAATTTTATGTATCGTTTAACCGTTTTTACCGTTTTAATCGCTGTTGCGTTATTGGGTATTCAACTTCCGGTATTTGCGAATGCGCCACAAGGACATGATACCGCGACGTTAGAATATGCCCCGGGTCGGGTGCTGGTCAAATTCACTCGTGCCGCTGTTGAATCTCCGGAATTCAACGTTTCCTTACGGGCGGGAGAGGCGCGTACCGGTTTGCCGACGGTTGATGCCATTAGTCGCAGTGCAGGTGCATACAACATCAACAAATCGTTTATTGAGGTTCAAAATCGCGAAATGGATGAACAATTGGGGGTTTCCCGCTGGCATACCATCTATGTCCCGGAGGCGGTGGATGTACAAGCGCTTGCTGCTCAATATGCGGCAGATGTGAATGTCGAAGCCGCTCATGTGGACTATCTGGCGCACCCAATGGTACCGAATGACCCGATGTATAGTAGCCAATGGGGGCATAACAACACAGGTCAGATGCTGGATTATTGCTGGTCTTGTGGAGGGCATCCGAGTGGTTCACCGGTTGGTACGCCCGGTTTTGATGGCAATGTGGAAGCTGCTTGGGCAGCGCTGGGTAACTATGGTTCCTCTAATGTTGTTATTGCCATTTTGGATTCTGGAGTGGATGTGGGTCACCCGGATTTGAATCAGGTTGCCGGTTATGACTACGGGGATAATGACAGCAATCCAGATGATGATAGTTCCCAACCCGGGCACGGTACGGCGTGTGCCGGCGTGGCGGCGGCAATTGCGGATAATGGCGTGGGTGTTGCCGGTGTGGCCGGTGGATGCCGCATCATGCCGCTGAAAGTTGCCAATAGTGCGGGCTCCATGTACTTTTCGGCTATTGATAATGCGCTCTATCACGCTGCGGATAATGGCGCGGATATTATCAGCATGAGTTTAGGGGCGGCAACGTCGAGTGTGACGTCCACGGATAATGCGCTACAATATGCCTACAATGCCGGATGTACCATTCTTGCGGCTACCGGTAATGAAAATAACAGCACCATCAGCTATCCGGCGATCAACCAATACGTCATTGCCGTCGGTGCGGCGAATCCGTGTGACGGCCGGAAGCGAAGCAGTAGCAGCGCCAGTGAAGTAAACTCCGGTGTTAGCACCGATCCGAACGGTTACACCTGTGATGGTGAGCGTTGGTGGGGGTCGAACTATGGTTCCACCTCTCAAGGTGCGGCAAATGCGGTGGATATTATCGCCCCGACCATTCTGCCGACGACCGATATTCAAGGCTCTGGCGGGTACGATTCGGGTGATTACAGCATGTGGTTTAACGGAACCTCTTGCGCGACGCCGTTTGCGGCGGGGGTTGCCGCACTCATCAAGTCCCAAAACCCAACCTGGACGCCGGCTCAGATTCGGGATCAACTGCGCAATACGGCGGATGACGTGGTCAACGTGGAGTCTGGCAGCGGCTGGGATCGCTACAGTGGTTATGGTATGATCAATGCCGGTGCGGCATTGGGCGGCGGCGGAGGCCCGAGCAACAATGCCCCCACGGCAGAAGCGAATGGTCCTTACAGTGGTGTCGCTGGGAGCGCGATCAGCTTTAGCAGTGCCGGTTCGTCCGACTCCGATGGAAGCATCGTCAGCTATAGCTGGAATTTTGGTGATGGCGCCACCAGCAGTGCCGCCAACCCGAGCCATGTTTACAGTAACGCCGGTACGTACACCGCCACATTGACCGTCACGGATGATCAAGGCGCCACCGGTGTGGATCAAGCAACCGTCACGGTTTCCGCGGCATCCTGCACGGACAATACGGTGACATTACGAATCACATTCGATAATTATCCTGAAGAAACCAGTTGGGATATCAAAAATAGCAGTAATGCGGTGGTCGCTTCTGGCGGTACCTACGGTAGCCAACCGGATGGCTCTACCTTGTTTGAAGATATTTGTTTAGCCGATGGTGATTATACCTTTACTATTTATGACTCCTACGGCGATGGAATCTGCTGTTCGTATGGAAGCGGCTCGTACGAACTGACCTCCGGTGGGACCACATTGGCATCCGGCGGCTCGTTCGGCTCTTCTGAAGCGACCCCGTTTACGTTGGGGAGCGGCCCGGCAAACCAAGCTCCCATCGCCAATGCGGGCGGGCCCTACAGCGGGGATGAAGGTAGCGCCATTAGCTTTGATGGTTCCGGTTCGTCCGACCCCGATGGGGATGCCCTGAGCTATAGCTGGGATTTTGGTGATGGTGCCAGTGGTAGTGGCGTCAGCCCGAGCCATACGTATGCCGCTGCGGGAACCTACACCGTAACCTTAACGGTAGATGATGGCAATGGCGGCACGGATAGCGATCAAGCGACGGTAACGGTCAACGCCGTTGGCGGTGGCGGTGATCCGGTTGTGTTTGGGTCTTATGATTTTGAAAGCGGTTGGCAAGGTTGGTCGGATGGCGGCTCGGACTGCTACCGCTACAGGGGTAGCCGCTCTTACGGTGGTAGCTACTCCATCCGCATTCGGGATAACTCCGGCACCGCTTCTTCCATGACATCGCCGGTGTTTGATGCCAGTAGCCATTCCCAGTTGGAAGTCACCTTTTTCTTTTACAGTTACAGCATGGAAAATGGAGAAGATTTCTGGCTTCGCTATTCGAGCAATGGCGGTTCCAGCTGGACCACCGTTGCCGCTTGGGCACGGGGTACCCACTTCAACAATAATACGTTCTATACGGCGACTGTGACCATTGATAACCCCAGCAGTTCGTCGCGCATTCGGTTTCAATGTGATGCTTCGGCAAATGCCGATCATATTTACATTGATGATGTGACCTTTCGGGGTGTCAATGGTGCCGGAGGCGCCGCTTCCGGTATCATGCTAGGTGACGGTATGCTGGATATGGTTCGGGAAGGTCACGAAATCGCCACTCCAGAACATATCGCGCTATACCAAAATTACCCCAACCCGTTTAATCCGGTCACCCAGATTAAATTTGATGTGGCAGTGGAAAGCCACGTGACGCTGGCAATCTATGATATGACCGGACGGCTCATCAACATGTTGGTGGATGATGAGCACGCCCCCGGAACATACACCGTACAATGGGATGGTACCAGCATGAACGGTAAGACCGTGGAAAGTGGCATCTATTTGTACCGCTTAGTTGCCGGAGACACGGTTGAAAGCCGTACCATGACGCTTCTCAAATAACCATGACGCTCATCACCGGTCTTCGGTGAGAGTGTAAAGGGAAAACCCGCTGGACTCAAATATCCAGCGGGTTTTTTGTTCGGAAATTTATCGTAAGAAAATTTAATAGTTTGTAACTTATTGATAATAAATAACTAATAAGACTTTTACTCGGCGGGCTTTATTATGTAGCTTATTTAAATATTGTTTATAACTATATGATAAATAATAAGTTATAGCTTTAAGGGTAAATTGAATGTAAATAAATTTAACAAATTTTTGTAATGCCATCTCTACGGTGTTCGTAACCGAATCTTTTTCTACGTAACTTACTCATATTAAATATGTTATATGTTTGGCACATATCTGGCTATACTAATAAACCAACATAAACAATCACTTCTTTTCAATTTAACTTTTTTCTTTTCACACCTTTTGTTGGAGGTTTTCCCATGAAGCAGTTTTTTATTCTTACCGCGCTCATCAGCCTGATTTTTTCCGGCAGTAGCTTTGCCCGAAATTGCGGCACGATGGATGTTCACGAGCATTTGCTCCAGACGGACCCCAAATATGCCGAAAATATCGAGCAGATCGAAGCCTTTACCGCCGCACGAATTGCTGAGCTGGAACGCACCGGTCATATGCGGGTTAATGGGGTGATTACGATACCGGTAAATGTGATAGTGGTTTATAGCAATTCCCAGCAAAATATCAGTGATGCTCAGATTCAATCGCAAATC
>RFHA01000058.1 GCA_003696565.1 Chloroflexota bacterium | reverse complement strand
TTTAGCATCGGTGTGATTTTAGTATTGCTTGGCTCCCCGTCAGATGCTGTTGCAACTGCCGGCTTGGTCACTATGAATGTCTTAATTGGCTTGGGGCAAGAAATCCGCGCAAAACGCAAATTGGATCAAATTACCCTATTAGCACGCCCACGTGTTACTGTGATACGTCAAGAAGGTGAGCATCAAGTTCTGCCGGATGATATTGTGTTAGGAGATTGGCTGCGGCTTAAAGCTGGTGATCAAATCGTCTGCGATGGTGTAATTGTGGATACAGGACAAGTTGAGGTCGATGAATCACTTTTAACTGGCGAATCAGACCGTATCCTCAAAAAACAAGGCGATGCAGTCTATTCCGGTTCAATTTGCATTGCAGGGAGTGCAGTTTATGAAGTGAAGCAGGTCGGTGCTGGCAATGTTGCCAATCAAATCACCGCAAAAGCGCGTACCTTCAAGACCACCCTTACCCCGTTACAGCGCGATATTAACCGTATCGTTCGTTGGGTGAGTATCACCTGTACGCTAATTGGTATGTTTTTTATATTGCGGATGGCAGATGATCTGACAACATTGGAGCGTGTGCAAATCGTAGCGGTTATCATGGGGACAATACCCGCTGGTTTAATCTTCTTAACAACTTTAGCCTATGGAGTGGGTGCGGTACGTATGGCTGGGCAAGGGGTTTTGGTGCAACAGATCAACGCTGTTGAATCAATGAGCCATGTAACTGTGCTTTGCATGGATAAAACCGGCACAATCACTACAAACAACATCCTTTTAGAGAATATCTTGCCTTATCAAATAACAGAAGCCGAGTTTAGAACCATGCTTGGGCAATTCGTTGCCAGCAGTACCAGCCATAATCAGACCAGCGAGGCAATTGCTAAAGCCTGTCCAGCTTCAAAATCGCCTATTCAGCATGAAGTCACATTTTCATCTGAACGTAAATGGAGCGGCATCACGTGGTTGGATTCCAGCACACAGATTCTCGGCGCACCAGAAGTTATTGCACAAGAATTACCACCAGAAATTACACAACAAGTCAAAACCTGGTCAGAACAAGGATTACGTGTTTTAGCATTTATGCAAAGCCCCACCCCCTTAAGGGATAACACTTTGCCAGTTCCCAGAACCCTGCTTGGACTAGTATGCTTACGAGATGAATTACGCCCGAACACCCGCCAAACACTTGCCGCGTTTCAGCAAGCTAACATTCAACTTAAAATTATCTCAGGGGATCATCCTCAAACCGTGGCAGCATTAGCTAAACAAGTCGGCTTTGAAGGGCATGCTATCTCCGGCTTAACGCTTGCGACACTAGACGATGCCGCTTTTGCCCAGGCAGCACAAGTTCATACAATTTTTGGGCGTATCACACCAGATCAGAAAGAACGGTTGATGCAATCACTCCGTAAACAAGGGGCTTATGTGGCGATGATTGGCGACGGTGTAAACGATGTCATGGCGTTAAAATCTGCACAGATTGGCATTGCCATGCACAGTGGTAGCCCTGCCACACGCAATATAGCTGATCTCATTCTGCTGGATGATTCATTCGCAGCATTACCACATGTCTTTATGGAGGGACAACGTATCATCAACGGTGTATTGGACACCATGCGGTTGTTATTAACACGCACCACCTACGTCCTGAGTCTGATTAGCATCATGGGTCTTTTTGGGGTAGCGTTTCCTTTTTTACCCACACAAGACACACTTAACTCATTTTTGACTGCTGGATTACCACCATTTTTGCTGACATTATGGGCTACCAATGGGACTCCTCCCAAAAACTTACTTCAACACGCAGGGCGGTTCATTATCCCAAGCGCAGTTGGTATAACGTTCATCGGTTCAACGGTCTATTTATTGGCATTAAGTCAATTTGATCTTGAAATTGCACGCACACTTCTGGTCATTACAGTGATTACCTGTGGGGCGATGATTATCCCATTGGCACACGCTAGTAAACGGTCAATTTCGCTGACAATTGGCATTTTAGCTTTGTTGGTGATAACGCTCTACATTGAACCGCTTCGTACTTTTTTTGACCTGCAATTGCCTTAGAACGCCCGTTCGGTGTATAATCAAAATGTCGGCTTTGTGGATATTCAGATATTTCATTCAACGAACTATTTGAATCACAGCAAACACCTTTCTATAAATTAACAACTCTTAGCTAAATAACGAACAGTCAATAAATAATCTATGTTTGAACGAGCCAAAACCTTACGTGACCAGCTAAACTATCACAACTATCGTTATTATGTCCTGGGTGATCCTATTATCACCGATGCCGAATATGACAAGCTTTATCATGAGCTGAAAGCGTTGGAAGACGCGCACCCAGAACTTATCACACCAGATTCACCAACACAGCGCGCCGGCAGTGATCTGCAAGAAGATTTTCCAAAAGTAGAACATCCTGCACCAATTCTCAGTTTATCCAATGCCTTTGATGCGGCAGATTTGCAAGCATGGGAAGAGCGCAACCTCAAATTATTAGCAGAAGGCACAACACTGGACTATATGCTAGAACCTAAGTTAGACGGCTTAACGGTTGTCATCACCTATGAGAATGGCATCCTTGTGCGTGCTGCCACACGGGGTAACGGGCGGGTTGGTGATGATGTAACAGCCAATGTCAAAACAATTAAGACCGTCCCTTTAAAAATCCCTGTTGAATCAAATAACCTCACTCCCCCGCAGCGATTGGTGGTACGTGGTGAAGTGTTATTCCTTAAGCATGATTTTGAGATATTAAATCAACGACAACAAGCAGCTGGTTTGCCTTTATATGTCAACGCACGTAACACAGCATCCGGCACACTAAAGCAAAAAGACTCGCGGATTACCGCATCACGCCCGCTAACAGCCTATGTGTATGATATAGTAGACATCAGTGAAGTAGATATGCACGGGCAGGTCATTACACTAAATACCGAACAACAACTATTGACGTATCTAGCACAATTGGGGTTTTATATCCCACCAGAATCCCACTATTATCCAACACTTTCCAACATTATCCAACAAATACCCACATGGGAAACCCGCAGAGACCAATTAGATTTTGAAATTGATGGGTTGGTCATCAAAGTGAATGACCGTCTGATCGCACAGGAATTAGGTGTCGTCGGCAAAGACCCACGTGGCGCAATTGCATATAAATTCCCTGCGCAGGAAGCGACAACCAAACTCATCGGCGTGACAGTCAACATCGGGCGTACAGGTAAAGTCACCCCCACTGCTCAACTAGACCCTGTATTTGTTGGCGGGGTAACCGTCAGCAATGCAACCATGCACAATTATAAATTTATCCATGATTTGGACATCCGCCTGGGTGATACCGTCATCATCAAACGTTCAGGCGATGTCATTCCATATGTGATTGGACCAGTCACTGGCGCGCGGGATGGTAGCGAAACGCCCATTATGCCACCGGAACAATGCCCTCATTGCCATACGCCCATCATACAACCAGATGGCGCAGTTGATCACTTCTGCCCAAACCCGCTTTGCCCAGAGCGTGTTTTCCGTAGTATTGAGTTTTTTGTCTCACGCGGGGCGATGGATATAGAGGGTATGGGTCCACAGACAGTTAAAGTGCTGATGGACGAGGGCTTTATCACTGATGAAGCGGACATCTTTTATTTAGAACCAGAAAAGCTAATCGCCCTAGAACGCTTTGGAGAGAAAAAAGTTGAGAACTTGATGGCAGCAATTGAAAAAGCTAAGTCTCGCCCATTTTCACAATTGCTTGCCTCATTAGGTATTGAAGGCGTGGGCAGTACTGTCGCCAATTTACTGGCAGATCAATTCCGGTCAATTGATGCGTTGATGGCAGCAACCCCTGAAGAAATTACACAAATTGAAGGAATTGGACCAATTATCGCACAGAATGTGGTGGATTGGTTTAATGACACACATCATCAACGTATTCTGAATAAAATGCGTGATGCCGGGGTCAATATGCAAGCAAGAGAGCGTATCCGTGCCGGAGATCAGCTAACTGGCAAAACATTCGTCCTCACTGGCACACTGCCCACCATGAGCCGTGATGAAGCAAAAGCATTGATCGAAGCGCACGGTGGTAAAGTAACCTCTAGCGTCAGTAAAAAGACTGATTTTGTTGTCGTAGGTGATTCACCCGGCAGTAAAGCAGATAAAGCGGCTCAATTGGGTATCCCGATGATCAGCGAAGATGACTTAAAAGCCATGTTGTGAAAATTTTCTGAAAATTGCTTGTTCCAACCATAAAGTATGATACCCTTTAGTTAGTTGTAGCATTTTAAATAATATTACAATTAATCAATGAACGTTACATCGGCATCATAAGCAAGACAAGCAATTTGGAGATTTACACCATGATAAAAACATCGGACTGGACATCGTTGTATGAACTAAAAACCGTTGATGAGAAAATCAACAAGCTGTTAGAACTCGGCACAAAGGCATTAGGGCAAAACATCGGCATTATCAGTCGTATTCAAAACAACAATTACGTTGTAAAGTACGCTTATAGCACAGGTGATCCCATTGCACCGGGGACAACATTCAAACTCGGTGATACATATTGCAGTGTCACCATGAGACAAAAACAAGTGGTGGCTATTCCGCATTTCAGCATTTCGGAATTTAATCGGCACCCATGCTATCAACTTTTCAAGTTAGAAGCATACATCGGAACACCAATCATGGTGAAAGATCAGGTGTATGGCACTTTAAATTTTTCCAGTGCGGCGGTCAAAACATCCAATTTTACTGAAACTGAGCAGCATCTTGTCCAGGTGATGGGGTTATATGTTGGCACCTTGTTAGAAAACAAACGCATTTCTGCATCATAAACAACTGAAACTTTCTTTACGCAGCAATTAACATCAGCATTCATGCACGCTGCAAGAAGCGTAGCCGGGCTATCCTCGGGTAGCATTGTTGTTGACAATAGGGATGGTTGCCAAGAGATAAATCCATGGCAACACAATCCACCCCATAAGTAATGAACTTCTATCAACGAGGCATTGCCCGGCTAAGCTGATGATTGTGTGTCATCATGATTGACAAACGCCAGTTTTTCCGCTAATTGACGAACTTTCCTCCCTGTTTCATACCAGCTTGCTTCACTTAAGCCCAGTTTTTCCCGTAGAGACTGTTCATCCATCCCTAGGCGATAATCTCGCACGGCACACGTCCAGCGCATCACTTCAAATGATAGCTTAAACGGCAATCTAATACCTTCTGCAATATCAGTTAAAATATATTCTAGGTTGCGCGCTGTACAAGTAATAATACCTTCGTGCCCGGGCTTGCGTGGATACTGCTCCAAGTATAAGTCATAAACATGCAGCCAATCAGGATCAAGATCAAGACGGCGTTCCTTATAAACATTGCGTGATTTATGGCGGACAGTCAGCACAGGCAGATTGCGATTCATCCGGTCAATATCCTGCGGGCGGATGTTCATCACCTCGCTTTTCTTTAAGCCGGTATCCAATAACAAGCGGAATAACATCTCTGGGCGATAATCTTGCTCATCCCCCTTTTTGAGTGTACGGGTATAATCAATGGCTTGTTGAATCTGCTCCATCGTTAGCACCTCAGAAAGCGGTGCCGGACCAGAGCGTTGTAGAACTGGTTTTGCCGGATCAGATGGAATAGCTTTAAGCCCATGTAGCCATTTGAAATACACCTTAAGCGTGGTGACACGGCGGGCATATGACTTTTGTGGAAGCGGTTGTGTCCAATCTTTGCGGGGGGCATTTGCCTCTAACCATTCTAAAAACGCATTTAAATCACTCGTTTGGATTTGTCCGATAGGTGTTGAGCCACCGATCTGTTCGGCAAACATACGCAAGTCCGTTTCGAAAGCGACAATGGTATGTTGTGATTTACCAGATTTATGCAAAAATTCTTTGAAGAGCTTAAACGTGGCTTGTAGAGGCGTTTGCCGGCTAATATCGGCAGGCGTTTGAGGGTCGTGTGTAAAAAGTGATGGTTGTTTTGACATGGGGATGCATCCTCGTTTTGATCTATCGCTGTCTTTATTTTATCTCAAATGTGTTTCAAGTGACTACACGAAGCAATATCATCGCACTGGATTATTGTTTCCCTTTAATCAAGTCTTATGAGTAAAATGATAATTGCCATACACCTCATGCTCTAGGCGATTTGCCTCTAACCATTCCGCACGAGAAAGATCATCCGGTATCAAATCAGCATCGAGTATCTGTTGAAAACCCTGCACCAGCGCATCCATCACTACCTCCCATGTCATCCGCTGACCAAGTGCTTCTTCCAGCGTGACCGCACGCGCACGGACGGCGGATTTTGCCGCTTGGCGTGCTGCTTCATCAGAATAAGCCAACACATCACAAATACGGGTAATATCGCCATACAAAGGTAATGAACCATGTTGCAAAAGTGCCCCACGCCGCCGGAGTTGTGCGCTACCAATGAGCTTGCGCCCGTCTTGAGTGGTGATCTCATAATGAGAAGGTGTTTCAAAGCAAACCGGGCCCTCTTGCTTAACATTATCAGCTTTTTTATCTGCTTGGGAACGCAAGCCGAGCAAATTTAAGCCATATAACAATGCTTGGCTAATACGACGGTAGCTTTCTACAATACCAACTTTAGTTAAAGGATGCCCTTCTGGTAGGATAAGGCTATAAGTTAACTCATCAACATGCAAGATTGCCTTTCCACCTGTTGGTCGGCGCACCAAATGCCAATCCATAGCACGGAGACGATCTTCATCCACATCCTGGACGTGCTGCCCATACCCAAGCGATAAGCAAGCGGGTAACCAAGCGTAAAATCGTAGCGTTGGCGGGGCGTTACCAGCAACGACTGCGTTTAAAACAGCTTCATCAACTGCCATATTACGTTGACCATTCAGAGGGTAATCAGCAAGTAAGCGATATTGACGCATTATCAGTACAATCCTATACTGTTTGAGAATTCGGTTAATGGACTAACTTGTATGTACGAAGACGATCCTGAAAAGACCATCAAAAGCAGTCCGGTACCAGAAGCACCGAAGCAACTCGAATCTGATGATAATGCAAGTGTGCCCACACGCCAACTGGCATATTTCCCGCGTCAAAGCAGCCCCCCACCCCCCCCCAATATGATGCAGGAATCTGCTGCACGGGCGCGGGCACGCAGACGACGTAACAAACGCAGCGGTAGCGAATGGGCATGGGTGATTGTCGCTGGGGCAATCTTAAGTTTGGTAGGCTTGGTGGGTATGAGCATCATCTTGTTGCTGACCGCAGCCAATAGTGAGCCAAAAATCATCCCAACTGCCACACTCGATTTAGCGGCATTGCCACCAGCAATAGACTATCGGGATCAAACTGGTAACAGCAATCTAGTGAATGGCGAGGTCATCACACTGGATAACGGAATGGACATTGTATTAACACCTTGGGATGGCGAATCACGCTTTACCATTTTGATGATGGGGATGGATCGTCGCCCAGGTGAAACAGGCTTAGGGCATCTGACAGATACGATGATCTTAGTCAGCATAGACCCACGTACGAATACCGTGGGGGTATTGAGTATCCCCCGTGATTTATATGTCCCAGTTCCGGGTTATAGTCAACTCCAACGAATTAACACCGCGATGGTCTTGGGGGAAATCCGCCAGCCAGGGCTAGGTCCACAATTAGCGATGCAAACCGTGCAATCCAACTTAGGGATACGGGTACACGAATATATTGTAGTGGATTTCCAAGCGGTAATTGATATTATTGATGCCATTGGTGGCATTGAAGTCACAACAGATTACACCATCAATGACCCTTATTACCCAGATATGTATTATGGGTACGATCCGTTTTATCTACCAGCGGGAACACACACACTAGACGGTGCGACCGCGTTAAAGTATGCGCGCACAAGACACGGCGACAGTGATATTCAGCGGGCTGGACGGCAGCAAGAGGTGATCTTTGCTATTCGAGACAAAATTTTGAAATTGGACATGCTGCCCCAATTAATTATCCGGGCACCGTCTCTTTTAGCGTCACTGAGCGATAACGTTTATACCGGGCTTGATCTGACAGAGATGATTGAACTCGCCTGGTTTTTGAAAGATGTTCCAGCGGAAAACATTCGTACTGGTGTCATTAGTTTTGAATATCTGCAAGATTACACCACACCAGACGGTTCGCAAGTGTTAATCCCGAATCGTTATCAACTAGGTAATTTAATGGTTGAGGTATTCGGCGCAAATTACTCAGAATAATTAATTTGTTTCGCGCCCAGCCATTCTGCTAAAGATTCAATCGCTGTGCGAATTAATGCCTGGGCGTTATCAGGTGCATCACTTTCCTGATGTATGGCATTGATATAAAGCGTTTTTGTCTTACGATCCATACGCGGATCAATCCGACCGATAAAGCGATCACCATGTAGCACTGGCAACACATAATAGCCGTACTGCCGTTTTGCAGCGGGGACATAAATCTCAATGCGAAAGGTAAAATCCCAAAGCTGTTGCGTGCGTTGACGATCTGCAATTAAATTATCAAAAGGGGAAAGCAGAGTCGTTTTCGGTACAAAATCTCCCTGCTGGATGCGCTCAAGGAGTGGGAGATCATCAGCGTGGATGTAATACGTCGCTTTGATGTTTTCAAGGCGAACACGTTGGATAATCTTTGCCTTCAGAAGTGATCTCAGCACATCCGGCAGG
>RFHA01000355.1 GCA_003696565.1 Chloroflexota bacterium | reverse complement strand
CCCTCATACTTGTGCTGATGAGCTTTGGTCTGTTCATTGGCGTACCGACCCAACCTGTCCACGCTGCTAACTGCGATGGCTTACCCAGTACCAGCGGAATAATCCCACATGGCACCTACACCCTCACCGATAATTGTACGATCACGGGGACATTTGTGATTATTCCTACCACCACGGTCACGATCAATGGGAATGGCATTTTTGCGATTGATGGTGGTGATTCACATCAGATATTTGATGTCGCCAGCGGCGCGAAGCTAGAGCTGAACAACGTTACGCTGCGTAATGGCTATGATAATGACAATGGTGGCGCGATTAACAACGACGGCATAGTCACAATTCGCAACAGTACGCTGAGGAACAACAATGCTCCTAACGGCGGCGCGATTTACAACGATGGCAAGGTCACGATCACCAACAGCGAACTGGTTAACAGCTACAGAGTTAGAAGCGGTGGCGCGATTTACAACGATGGTACGGTCGAGATTAGTGACAGCGAACTGATCAGCAACCGTGCTGAGTACGGCGGCGCGATTTACAACGATGGCAGGGTCACGATCACTAATAGCAAACTGGGTGCCAACGATGCTGTTGTCAGTGGCGGCGCGATTTACAACGATAGTGGAGGCACGGTGAGCATTACTAACAGCACGCTGATCGGCAACCGTGCTGACGGCGGCGCGATTTACAACAACACTGGTGCGGTCAATATCACTAATAGTACGCTGAGCAGCAACATTGCTACTCGCGATAGCGGCGTGATTCACAACGTTGTGGGTGGCACGGTGAGCATTACTAACAACGCGCTGATCGGCAACCGTGCTAACGGCAGCGTGATTTACAACGATGCTGATAGCACAGTTAATTTGACCAACACCATCATCAGTGCGAACACTGTATCGAGTGGTGAAAATTGTGACAATGCAGGAACGATTAACGACAATGGTGGGAATTTGGAGGACGCGAACACGTGCGGCTTGAGCAGTGGCTTCAACACCGATCCGTTGTTGGGAGCATTTAACGGCAGCTATTATCCCTTGCAAGCGGGCAGTCCAGCGATTGATGCCGCGCCAACATGTGCAGGGCTTACCACCGACCAGATTGGCACATCACGCCCACAAGGCAGCGCTTGCGACATTGGGGCGATTGAGATGTTGGAGAGCTCAGCTGGCGGCGATACTGCTAACTGCGATGGTTTGCCCGCCACCAGCGGAACAATCCCAACTGGCACGTACACGCTCACCGGTGATTGTACGATCACGGGGACATTTATGGTTGAGAGTGGCACAATCACGATCAATGGCGGTGGTTTTGAGATTGATGGTGGCGGTTCATATCAGATTTTCAATGTTTCTAGCGGCGCGACGCTAGAGCTGAACAACGTTACTCTGCGTAGAGGCAAGACTGTTACTAGAAATGGTGGCGCGATTGCCAACGAGGGCATAGTCACAATCACCAACAGCACGCTGAGCAACAACCATGCTGCCTACGGCGGCGCGATTGCCAACGAGGGCACAGTCACAATCACTAACAGCACGCTGAGCGGCAACCTTGCTACTTACGGCGGCGCGATTTACAACAATGGAACGTTCACGGTCAACAGCAGCATACTGAGCGACAACAGTACTATCTTAAGCGGCGGCGCGATTTACAACAAGGGCACGGTTAATATCAGCAACAGCACGCTGACACGCAATAGGGCTCGACACGGCGGCGCGATTGACAACGATGGTATGCTCACGATCAGCAACAGCACGCTGAGTGTCAACGTTGCTACTACCCAAGGCGGCGCAATTAATAACCAAGGCACGGTCAACCTGACCAATACCATCATCAGTGGTAATACCTCAATTAATTATTGTTACAATGATGGAGGAACCATTAACGATAACGGTGGGAACTTGGAGGACAGGGACACGTGTGGCTTGAGCAGTGGCTTCAACACGGATCCGCTGTTAGGCGAATTCAATGGCAGCTACTATCCATTG
>RFHA01000354.1 GCA_003696565.1 Chloroflexota bacterium | reverse complement strand
GGTGACATAATACTTGCGACTCGTGTTTGGTTGATGATCGCTTCGTCCTGCCAACGTTCCCGCATAATATGAGGCGAGTTCAATGCCAAGCGGCAATCTCGGTCACTGATAATACCAACCAAATGCTTTTCATGGCTTAACACTGGCAAATGACGACACCCCACTTCTTCCATCAACTCCAGGGCTTCCCGCAACGTGGCATCATGCCGTATCGTCTTGGGAGACCGTGTCATAATATCAATCACATTCATCAAAAATCCCTCTACTCACATCCATAAAGCAACCAATTGATCACAGGCTAATGGTCAAAACACCAAGTCTCAGTCCACAATTTACCCCAAAAAACGTTTATAGCATAATCTTAATGGTATTCCTTGGAACAATGGTCATGATATACTGATGATACCTGTCATATTCTTATCCTATTATGTTAGGATAGAATAAAGCGCAAGGAATGACAAAACAAATTGAAGGAACGTCCGCATGGTGCGTATATTGATCGCAGATGACCACGCTGTGGTTCGTGCTGGTTTAAAGGCATTGTTAGAACAACGTCCAGAGTTTCGTGTTGTGGCAGAAGCTTCAACAGGGGAAGAAGCCGTCCAGCGTGCCCAAGAATATCAACCCGATGTCGCAGTGCTAGATATTCGTATGCCGGGGCTATCTGGCATCGAGGCTTGTCGTCGTATTGTTGAAAGCGTGAAAGGTTGCAAAGTCGTCATGCTGACCTCGTATGCCGAGGACGAGCTATTATTAGCCGCTATCGATGCGGGGGCATCTGGCTATGTCTTAAAGCGTATCGGCAGTGATGAATTGATAAAAGCCGTTGAGCGTGTTAGTCAGGGAGATGGCACATTAGACCCAGCCATGACACAAGCTGTTTTTCAACGTGTCCGAGAAGCCAACAAAGCAGAAGATGCCAGCGCGTTTGCAGATTTAACCCAGCAGGAACTTGCCGTATTAGCACTCGTTGCCCAAGGACTGACCAACCGCCAAATCGCAGTCAAACTGTTTTTAGGAGAAGGCACTGTCCGCAATTATGTCAGCAGCGTTCTGTCTAAAATCAACGTCAGCAACCGCGCAGAAGCAGCCATCTACGCTGTCAAACACAATATCAATAAAATTGTTCCGCCAATGGATGACCGACCAAACTCATAGCAAGCATGGTTATCAGGCTGTATCATGTTCTTTAGCCGGCAGCGGGATTTGAATCGCCACATTTGTCCCCTGCCCTGGTTGGCTTTCAATGGTTAATGTGCCATTGTGCATCTGTACGCGGTGTTGCAAATTGCGCAAGCCAAGCCCTTTTTCATCTGGTAATGCTTGTGGATCAAACCCTTTTCCATCATCGTGGATATCGATAAGCAAATGGTTATCCTTAAACCAACACCGAGCCTCAATTTTTGTTGCTTCGGCATGGCGTACAGCATTACTCAACACTTCGCGGATAATCATACCAATTGAATCAACTTCTTCCGCACTAAATGACAGCGGAACACGTGGCGCACGAATCTTCACCTTAACATCAAGCGGGATGTACAAGCGTGAGACCACGTCATATATGATGTCCTCACACGTACGAGTCTCTTTATTGAGCTGGCGTAAATTTAGAATATAACTGCGTATCTCTTCAATTACGGTATTTAAACCATCAATCACCGGTTGAAACTTAAGCGGGTCTGGTTGTTGATGGCGCAATAAATCCAAGTGCATCCCCAGCGCATATAACGATTGAATTACCCCATCATGTAGCTCCATGCTGATCCGCTGACGCTCTTCTAATAACGTGATACGGGTCTGTTTTTGGCGGAGTTCTGTGCCAGCAATTGCCAGCGCAGCATATCCGGCAATCGTCTCAACAAGCCACTGATCCGCTAGCGTAAATAACTCACCATTCGTTTTATCTGTCATGTATAACATACCAAACAGCTGCTCCCCTGCCTGAACAGGCACCCCCAAAAATGTCTTCATTTCTGGATGTCCCTTTGGGAAGCCAACTGATTTAGGATGCTGACAAATATCCTCCAGGCGGATCGGCGTGCGCTCGTTCATGACTTCCCCCAAAAGCCCAACACCAATCGGCGGATGGTCAATCTGTTCAATTTCTTCTGGGGTAATACCAGACACTTTGAAATACCGTAGCCCACCTTGCCCATCTGGGATACCCAATGCCGTATACTTACACCCCACTAATTCACGTGTTACGTGGGCGATTCGCTGTAACACCTCTTCCAATGTATCCGCAGAAGCCGCATACATCACAATCGATACAATATCTTTCAAACGTCCTAATGTAATTGTCGTATCAGACATGGATTTTCTTTCAATTCAACAAAACAGGTTTGATATCTACCTTAAGCGGTAACACACTGCGGCAGCGCGATATAAATCAAAATCGCCATGAACATCAACCCACTGCCGCTCATCACGCAAACATGCCATAAATCATGGGCAGTAAAATGTTTATGAAAGTTTGGCTTATCCAGAGAATAGATCACCGCGCCTACAACATACACTCCACCGCCCAATACCAATAATCTCACCGCACCAACCGGCATAACAGGCAATAAATGCGGTATCGCCACTACCCCGGCACACCCCATTGCTACATAAAACAGAGTAGACCAAATACGTAGCGAAACACCCCGCACATAAAAAAACAACACATAGACACTGCCACCAATTGCCATGCCCCAAACCATCAATAGCAACAGCCACCGCCATACACCATCCAAATAAAAATAGGTAATCGGTGTATACGTGCCCGCGATCTTAAGAAAAATCCCCACACGATCAAACTTAACCAGCCAACCAAGCACACGAGGAGAACCGTTTACACCGTGGTACACCCCACTAGCAACATATAAAACCGTGCTGCACAAGCCATAAATAATGACAGTCATCAGCAGAGCAGTGTCATGGCGTGTAAGCCACATCAACCACAACATCCCTATCACGCTCATAAAAGCGGCGAACAAATGCGTTAAGCTGCTGGTGGGTTCTCTTAAGGACATGCTTGCTCCTGATGTTCTATCCTATTGGATCAGATGTTTTGACCAATTTCATCCCCTGTTCGGCAAATTGTGCTAATGTCTCATTGGCGAGGTGGTCAAAATCAATCTCTGGGTGTGTCACAGATGACATGGCATCTTCCAACACGCGGATTTTGGCGATGATCTCCGGCGGATAATAGCGCATCATAGAAGCGAGTGTCTCTAAAACGCAATGACTCTTCGCCTGCCCCGCCACATAAATCAGATCATACTGACCGATTACATCCAACAACGACGTGTTCAATTGCCCCATCGGATTGCCCTCAATTTTCACTTCTGGCTCCATAATCGAATAATGTTCGGTTATGGGCAGTGTCCCTTTAATCAAGATAGTTGGTTGAATACGCCGGGCAGCTGTATGATAGGCAATCGCTTCGTAAATCGCCGGGACAAGCGCGTGCCCGGGTGTCCCAAGCAGTGTATGATAGGGCCATATCATCAATTGTTTTTTGGCGGATTGTTCAAGTTGTGCCACATAATTTTGTGACCATTCCTGTTCATAAAGTGGTTGCCATGTTCCACGCTTCACATCATCACTGCTAATAGCCGTATACGGTTGAGGATGCTCACCCGCCTCGTTGACCCACCAAGTCGGGAAAAAGATTTGAAGAGGGATATGGCTATCAACCGACGCACCAATCGCTGATATCGCATCGGTATGGGCATACATCCAATTCACTATGCGGATCGTATCATCAATGGCACCTGGTACCGCTAACGCGCCATCCGGGTGAATAAAATCAACCTGCTGATCCACAAGCAACAAATACACCCGAAACGTGTCCTCCGTAGCAGGGGGCAACTTCGCCTCAAACCCAGCTTGTGTTGCCGCAGCAACATCCGGCGCATAAAGCTGTCCAACCCGTTCTGGCGCATAATATGCCGGGTAGATCGTCATCAAAACCTCCTCAATTATAAACCTTGCTCAATCATAACACACGGACAATCAAGACTTCAAACGGCTGAAGATCAATTGTCACTGCATCAATAGTGGAACGCCCAGCACTAGAAAATAACACTTCTCCACCATTAAAACGATAGGCAACTGGTTCTGTCTGAGGTGTAAAGTTAATCAACACAACACACGTTTCATCATCTGTTTGGCGTAAAAATCCGAGATAGTGTGTGCTTTGCAGATCAATTTGAGTATAAGAGCCATCCAGTAGGGCAGGGGTTGTTTTTCGCACATGGATTAATTGCCGATAAAAATTTAACAACGATTGTTCATCGTTTTCCTGTGTGGCGACATTCACCCCGTCCACATAGTTCTGATGCACTGGCAACCATGTACGAACCCCTGCCGGGCTAAATCCAGCATTGGGGGCATCCTCCCACTGCATAGGTGTTCGGCAACGATCACGAGAGAAGGTCGCTAAATCTTTGAGGATTTGTTCATCGGAGCGTCCATCTTGGCTCATCAATTGACGATAAACCATCGCCACCATATCACGCACTTCGTCAAAAGATTGCACAGCATAATCTTCCATACCGATCTCCTCACCATAATATAGGTAAGGCGTACCCGGTAAAGTCAACATCAAAGCCGCCGCAATCCGTGCCAATTGATCATCATATACGCCATCACCATAATGCGTTTTAACGCGGGATTGATCGTGGTTGTTCAAGGTATTGCCAAACCATGCGCCACGTGGCACGGATACCAGCCATTTCTGTTGATTTTGCCGCACTAATTCCGGTGTCAAACGATCTTTAGCCAACAAGTCAAAATTAAAAACAGCGTGTAACCGATCTTTACCCGTACCCAAATACCTCAAATCTGACGTTTCACCAATCAACAAACGTGCATCATATTCATCAACCAACCGGCGCATCCGCGTCATTAAATCATAGATTTCTGGCAAATCTTGCTGTAAACCAAAATGCAGCTCAAAACGTTTTGCCACTTCTTCCGGAGAGACATTCATCTCCTTGCCTAACCAAAAGGCTTTTAGCGCATCATAGGCATCATACGGGCTTTGATGATTACGGTAGTGCTGATCTTCAAAAATCGTGCCAATAGCATCTAACCGGAAGCCATCTACCCCCATATCCAACCAAAAGCGCATGGCATTAAACATCGCTTGTTCTACTTCTGGATTACGCCAATTGAGGTCTGGCTGTTCTTTAAGGAAATAATGATAATAATACTGCCCGGTTGCTTCATCCCATTCCCAAGCTGGTCCGCCAAAGATCGAATCCCAATTATTGGGTCTGCCACCATCTTCGGCAGGGTCTCGCCAGATGTACCAATCCCGCTTGGGGTTATCTCGGCTCGATTTGGATTCAATAAACCACTGGTGTTTGTCTGAGGTGTGATTCAACACCATATCTAAGATAACGCGGATATTGCGGGCATGCGCTTCCGTCAAAAAAGTTTTGAAGTCATCCAGCGTGCCATATTCTGGGTTAACATCCGTATAATCTGCCACATCATAGCCAACATCGACCTGGGGCGAGGGATAATGTGGAGAAAGCCAAATGGCATCAATTCCCAACCATTGCAGATAGTCTAATTTAGACGTAATACCAGGAATATCCCCAATGCCATCACCATTTGCATCAGCAAAACTGCGCGGGTAAATCTGATAAAAAACTGCGTTTTTCCACCACATAGGTTTCCTCATTTTTTTGATAAATATCAATAATTTGTTATGGTATCTGATGGCATCTGGAAATTCGATAGTGATTGCCCTAAAATTCATTACAATATTAATTGCAAACGGTGATTAGTGCAGGTTTAATGTCTTAATGAAGATGTTGAATAGAACTGAACAAAACGCTTATGCATCTTTATAAAGGCAACTGTGAATGACTCACCTACTACTTCCTGAATAATTAAAAAACATTTAGTTGACTTTAAAAGCTTATTCGCTTTATAGTTATGATGATCGTTTAATTTGAAATTGACCGGACAAACCAATGCCAATTCACAATATGCACTTTGAATCAGGGGTGTTTTTTACACGAGCTGTTGGCTATGTGGATGATGTTGATTTACGCTTGTGGGCAACATCACTAAAGCATCATACCCAAAAGAGTGATAGTCCGGTTGTAGCTTTAGTGGATTTGAGAGAAGCGGATCGCCTATCACCAACGATGCTTAAAATCCTGGTCAGCACCTTACAAAGCGGCAATGTATTAGCTATTGGGCTGATCACCAGCGACACGATGAACTCACGAAATGCCAGCATCATCAGTAAAATCGGCGCATTACAAGGTTTGCGGATGTTCACCAATATTGATGATGGCTATGTCTTTGCCCGGCAACAACTACAACCCAGTGCGGGCTTTTATCCGGCGCAAAGTGCATTTGCTTATGCAATGGGGTTTTAACTTAACGTGGGCAGATGATCTGCCCATTTTAATCTCTATTCGTCCTCGTCTAATGTAAAACCGATTTTGACACCAACTTGCCAGTGGGCAACCTGTCCGTTTTCGATATAACCACGTGTTTCTACCACCTCAAACCAGCGCATGTTACGGATTGTTTTGGCGGCTTTTGCTAAGGCATTATTTACAGCGTCCTCAATGCTATTTGGGGATGATCCAACTAACTCAATTTTTTTGTAAACATGATTCGCCATCGTTAAAAACCTTTTTACTCTTTTCCGATGACTCTATCTAACCACAAAAGAGGATAAATCACAAAAACACCTTATCCGTCAGTTTGTACTTGTTCTGATGCGATTAGTTCTTCCATATATGCTTGAGCATCTTCCCACGTATTAAAGAACTGCATCCGGTTATAACGCATAACTCGCATGATAATATCAATGATAATTCGATACGGGCGTGACAAACCCACAAATAAAATTTGCCCGCTACGTGGATGCGTTAATCCTGGTCCAGCTTTTGCTGTTAACCAATTTGGCGGGATGTGATTCAAACCAGACATATCGACAATCGAATGAAGTATATAAGGTTTTTCATCCCGATAATGCCGTTCTATTTTGTATGCCTCATACAAGTCCGCCATTTGGAACGGTTCAGTGATTTTATAAATTAGATATTTCTCATCATCGCTCAAGCGAACATCCACTGGCATCATATTTTTCCGTTCTCTCGTGATACACTTAGTATTATTTTAAGGTATAAAAAGGATTAAGAAACGTGAGATTTTCAATACTAAAAATTCATAGTCTTTCCGGCTGGACAATGTTTATTTTTGGCATCCTAGCAATTGGCTTAGGGATTGTCGGCATTATCAACCCAGAAACAACACTTCAGCTACTCAATTTTGATGTATTAGAACGCACGCAACGCACCGATGGTGATTTTACCATCACGTTCCTGATTGCATCCTCAATGGCATCATTCAATATGGGAGTCTATTATGTATTGGCAGCCCTCACAAATTGGAAACCCTTCTTTTATTGGACAGTACCTTTCCGTATGGTGACGTTTACGGTGTTTACCTTAGCCGTTGTGAACCAAGCCGCACCACAAGGCTTTATCGGTGTAGCAGCCTGGGAACTCATTGGCGCAATTGCCACAGGTGCCGCCTTGTGGTATGAGCGTCCACAAAAATCTGCCACAAAATAATGCCATTCAAAAATTAACCATCGTTGTTAAGGGGTTTTATCCCCACACGCTCCATCATTCATAAAGCAACCAAACACCAGCGTGCGGGGTTTATCCCTATATCATTCACCCCACAGCAACAAAATTTATCGGAACACTTCCGTAAATTGGACTTCCACAATGCGCATGACTAACCGCACCACCCCATAATAAGCGGGCAAAGCAAGGCACATCATACCCACGATCACCCCTTGCAACACCTGGAACTGATCAAACAGGGAAAGAATCACGCTAACCAGCAGCAGCACACCAATCCCAACTTGCATCACACCGATCAATATCACGGCTCTGCCTGTTAATTGATAACGCACTTTGGTGGCAGGAAAATAAAGCCGATATTCAATATATCGCTGGGAAATAGCCATCCAGCCGCGTTGAATGATATATCCAGAGGCGATGAACCACAAAACATAAAATGGTAAGCCACAAATCACTTCCATAGTTGCTTCCTTAACGCTCCGGTGATATCTGGATGATAAAAAAATCAGGAGGGATGTGCATCCCCCCTCTTGATTATTTTATTCGCCTGATTCAGTTGTTGTATCACTTTCTTCGGTTGCTTCCGCCTCTGATGAGGCTTGAGCTTCTTCCGTCATCTCGGCTTCAGGCGTGGCTTCTGGTGTGGATTCAACCACTGGCGTAGCGGATGGGCGCGGGGTGGGGGTGGGCAATGGTGGCAGTTCTGGCAAATTCAAGCCGAGCAGCAGCCCAAAGCTATCCATCGCGCTGCCAAGATCAACAAAACTGCCCCGTGCTTCCACATCGTTTAGATCAACACCACCTTGCGGAATCTCTGCAATCGCAGTGTATAGATGCCCTGTTTCGCCGTTTAACAACACAGCGTAACCACTTTGCGGTGCGCCATCAAAATCCGCGAAGCTATATGCCACAGCAAAGCCGGTTGCACCAACCCGCTCCACAGCTTGCACGCTCAAAATTTCCGCATCTGCATGTCGCGCAGAAACATACGCAATAGCATCCTCTTCACTTGCGATGCTGGCATCTGGTGTAACGCTGATTTGTACCCCGGCATTTTCTGGCGTAGTAAAGCTATAAATTTGCCCACGTCCGCCGGTTAATTGTGACCACGTATTTGGATGGCGGAATACAAAACTCGTATCTTGGTCAAACGTGGCAACCCACCCCATTGGTGCATCAGCAAATTGCTCTAAGAGATGCACATGTTTGGGCATTTCATCCGCCAACCAAAACAGCAACGCCTCTTGATTTTCCGGCACGACAATGCGTGTTACGTAAATATATTGGTCATCAAAGGTTGCCACATGCTTAGCGCGATAATTCACCCCATTTTGTTCCATCACAAAATCAATAATCACGCGGTCTTCTTCTAGAGTGCGCGGCAGTTCACGCGGGTTACGATAGCGCGACCAACTGCTTGCCAACACGGCAGAGGTGAAATAAGCACTTAAATCCTCCACAGATGTAATCGGCTCAGCTGGTTGTTGAATATAAACCTCAACCACACTCAACAGATCGCCATTGTTCAGGGTAACTTGTGCTTGGGTGCGGTTGTTTACTGTGGTGGTGCTTGTCCAACCATTGGGCAAATCCACCGTAAACAAGCCAGAAGGATGCAAATATTGCTCATCAAATGTAATACCACTGAAATCTGTTAATGGGTCAGGCAGTGGCACAGCAGTCGGCACGGGGGTGTTCTCAGCTTGCTGTTGAACCGTTTGTCTTGGGGCAATCCCTCGTAAAAGTGTTGGTAAAAACAAAACTAATATCATGAATATACCAAAGGCATAGGTCAATCGTTGTAAGGTCTTATTTTGTTGCTGCATGGAATCCGAACTCCAGTAATTGCGAAATCGGGGCGTATTATAACGATAACCGCCCTTATCTTAAAGTGTGATAACTGTTGCATCACTAATTTGCGCTGCTTTGGTGGCGGGCATCCCGATGATAGTCGTCTCTCCAAGATGATCCAGCGTGAGGGTTGTGAATGAAATCGGGAACGGAAGCCGGCGCAAATGGCGTGGTGGATTATCCACCAATTTTAAGATCAACAATTCCATCCCCCACCAAAAGCGCGGATTTTTATAATCATAAGCCAAAATTAACGGCGCATTCTTTTTGATGCGAACGTTCTTTAGTATCTCATAGGCAGTGTTAGCAAAGGCAAATGTGTCCGACGGATACCCCAAAATACGAAACTTAAGATGATGAGAAAACGTTTGAACAGGCATGACTTCCACCACTGCCTGCCTTATGCCTCGTCGTCCGTTTTCATCTTGTTGGTCAGTCACGGTGATCTCTGCCAGTGCGATCTCACCATCTGGCAGTTCAAAGCATTTAAGCGAGCGCGCACCGATATAATCGCTCCAACCCTGCCCACGTGGCATCACTTGCCGCCAAATCGTCTTCAGCACCGTATCGGCATATCCATGTGTTGATGTGGTGAAGTTATAGCCGCGTTGATGCCCTTGCATCACGTAGCCAATTGTCAGCTTTTTCACGATTTTACCTAAGCTCATTGGTTGATGTTGCTGCCCCATCATAACATAATTTATGCAATACTGACCTGCATCAAAACCAAAAAAGAGCAGGCATAACGCCTACTCTTGATATTGTCATTCGGGTTAACTGGGTGGTTTATTCGCCAGCCGGTGGCACAATCACCGCGTCGATCACATGGATAATCCCATTGGCGGCATCAATATCTGTCACGATAATCTGCGCATCGTTGATGAACACACCATCTTCAGTCACGCTGATGGTCGCTGTGTCCCCGTTGAGCATGGTGACATCAAAGCTTTCCGTCATGTCGCCAAGCATGTCTAAAACATCGTAAGAGCCAACCACACCATCAACAACATGATACAGTAGAATGTTTGTCAGTGTTTCGGTATCTGCCACAATCCCGTTGAAGGCTTCTTCACCCAGTGCTTCAATCAATGCGCCAAACGCGGCATCTGTGGGGGCAAAAACGGTTAACTCTGCTTCTGGATCGCTCAACGCTTCTAAAACGGCGGGATCAGCTGCTTGTACGGCGGTCAACAACACGGTGAATTCT
>RFHA01000353.1 GCA_003696565.1 Chloroflexota bacterium | reverse complement strand
TGAATTCAGCGATGGCACTGTTGCCGGAATCAACGCCTGGACATGGGACGGTGAGCTAGAAGAGCGTGATGTGGCGATTGCAATGGCTGCAACCTATGACGTGGCTGGCGGTGCTGCTGTTCGTCCTGTTCCACCAGTTGCCAGTGGTGGCAATTCCTTCACGTTTGAAACATCCGGCTTGACCATCGACCTGCCAGAAGGATGGGAAACAAGCATTAATGAAGAAAGTGGATTTGTGACATTAAGCAGCAGTGAAACAATTTACTTCCCCGGCTGGTATTATGCCAGTAATTTGGAAGAACTGGGGCTGACACAAGATGACCTGGTTTCTGTGCTAGCGGATTATTTCTTCCCACTCGACGATACACTAACATTTGACCCAAGTGCTGTTGAACTGTTACATGTTGAGGGGCATGTTGTTGCTTACTATGAATTCGTTGATAGCACCAGCGATGGCACACAATTCACAAAAATCAACCTCGCAACACCATTAGATAACGGCATGGTATTTGTGGCGGAAATTTTCCCACGAGATGGGTTTGAGGTGACAGTGACAGAATTAAACGACGCTTTGAGTATTTTGCTCTCTGCACGTTAAACACTAAACACACCTTCAGGGGGCAATGCAGTGATTGCCCCCTTTTATGACAAGCAAAAGCTCACCCTCAAAAAAACGATCACCCCGCTTCATAACCCCAAGTTATATCTGGAAACAACTTAATCAACAAATCATGTACCCGCTGAACATCCACAACATCCTGCGAATCAACCGTGCAGACACACAAGCGATGCCGTCCGTTCCGAACCGCCGTGGATACTTTGGACTTATACCCTAGCTCCCCTGAGTGTGTCGCCTGTTTGATCTTCTCCCAAACAGTATCTACCTGCTCAGGTGATACCTCACAGATCCACTGCCCTGCACGGGGAGTTGGTGAAGAATTATATTTTGCCTCAATCCAATAAACGGCTTGGATTTGACTGGGCTTTGCCTGCTCATCGTGCTGCATCCGTGCCCGCTGGACCATCTGAATCAAATCAAGGTCGGGTTTTTCATTCATATATTTATCCTAAAAAAATCACTTTCCAATTATTCCCACTCCTGCCTTTCAACTAGGGAGTGATGGATTTGATGGATATAAAAAATTAATATGCTTTAAAGCATAATTGCATCATCTCAATATTGCCAAGAGATAAATGCTATTCGTTCCATCAATGGGGTTATTCTACGGGACGATCACCTTAATTCAGCCTTATGAATGGGGCGACTGACTCTAGTTTAGATTAATCAGGTTTACACCGGCAGGGTTTGAGGGTGAATAATTGCTAAACAGACTGGTGACCAATATTTTCACCAATCTGTTTTTTTGATTGAGATATACAAAACGAAATAGAAAACCTGCTTTTAG
>RFHA01000057.1 GCA_003696565.1 Chloroflexota bacterium | reverse complement strand
TTTTCTTGGTTCTGACCATCAGGCAAGTATCATACGCTTGGGTGCGTTTTTTGCCGTTGATTGGCGCGCTGCCGGGCTTAATGGTATTGATTGCCGAAAACACCGCCCAGGGCGTATTCTCTACCACGGAATACGCTCTATTTGTGTTGTCAATTTTATTGCTCATCATCAGCGTGATATTGTTGCGGCGGAATCGTCAACGGGCGATTTGGGGAATTGGGTCTGCGGTAGTCGTTTTACTCCTTACCATGATAATGCCGGTTTTAGCTGCCCGCGGAACGCTATCGAATGAGGCATCTAGCCTGCCGCCACTGCCTGAAGCCACTTTGACCATGAATCAAATCGCAAGAGATGTCTACGACCAAGTGTTAGCTATCGTTTCCACAGAGACCGGGCTACAGCCGGAAGTTATCTCTCAATTATTGGATAGCGGTGAGGCATCGGTGGCAGATATGGTTCGGCAAGCTGATGGCGATTTGGAAGTTGTTATTCAGGGCATTACCGACGTGATGACTAATGCTGTTCAAGATTTAGCAGCACAAGGGCGGATGGATGAAACCGAAGCGGCATTCGCTATCAGTGCGATGCAAACCGTCGTTCGCCTGGGTGTTGAATTTGACTTGACAGGATTAATGAGCCGGTTTGAGGAATAACATTCATGCCTTTTTAGGGGCGCATCATATAAAAAATTATAAAATTCTGTTGTGTGTCCTTATAACCTGCGTTACGATAGTTAAAAATATTGAAACAAGAGTTGAGGGCGAGTATCAATGTGGCGTAGTTTCATCTTTTTTTTCGTGATCCCTCTTGTTGGACTGCTTAACAGTGTTTCATTTGCACAAAATAATCGAATCGATAACGAAACCCCTTATATCGTCATCCCGGTGAGTGTTGAGCGAGATCAAACCACGCTCACCATTGACATGCGGGCAACTAGCGGCGACTTAGATACCCTGCTTTACTTGGTAGATAGTAATGGGGTTATCTTGGCAGAAAATGATGACCGCATCCCGCGCAGTGATACTAATTCACTGATTGTTTATCCAAATGCGCCCGCAGGGACGTATCAAGTGGTTGCAACACGCTACGGCGTATTACGAGATGGTACGTCTGGGGAATTTGAGTTAGAAATTACGCAATCCACCACACAACAACAACTAGATTACAGCAATATATCGCTGGAGGGTTTTCCACAAATAACCCCACGTCCTAAAGCGACTTGGACAATCTTGGCATATTATGGTGCTGATACGAACCTGGAAGGGGCTATCCTCAACGATTTTGATGAATTTGAACAAGCTGGCGGCAGTGATGAAACTGTACGTATTGTCGTTTTGGTAGATCGTCATCAACAATATGATGAGTCGAACGATAACTGGACCACTGCCCGGCTTTATGAAGTCAACCCAGATGCCAGCGGTGATTACGTCAATGGGTTTATGCCACCCACGGCTACTTTAGATACTTCTCCGCTAGTTGAAATCGCCGAGTTAGACACAGCTAGTGGGGATGTCTTAACGCAATTTTTGCTTTGGGGTATCCAAAACTATCCGGCAGATCATTATGCACTTGCTTTTGGTGGTCATGGCGCAGGTTGGGAAGGCATTGTCACCGATGACGATCCAACAAGAGACATCATCACCATGCCAGAACTACGTGCGACTTTAAATACTGTACTGAACACAACAGGTATCGAGCGTTTTGATCTTTTGATTAACGATGCCTGTTCTATGAGCAGTGTTGAGTATTTTCAAACGGTATCCCCCTATTTTGAGCTGGCATATGCGTCACCGGAAATTGTGGTTGATCCGGCATTGAATATGACGGAATTTGTGAATGCGCTCAAAGCTGACCCCAACACAGACCTTATCTCGTTAGGTTCATCTCTGATTCAAACCTATCTCGAGCGTGATGTTCAGTTACGTCCAGGCACAGACCGGGCATATATGACGCATGCTGTCACAGATTTGCAGCGGTTTGACCCAGTTGTTGAAGCGGTGGAGGCTTTCGCCGCATTAATTAATACCGATCCAATAGGTTATAGCACCCTGCTAGGTTTAGCGCGTACCAACACTTATACCTATACCCGTGCCTTACACCGTGAAGCAGACACACTAGTTGATTTGAGTAGTTTCATGCAGCAGGTGATTGCGCTTTCAACCGATGTGGAGGTGATCCGTGCGGCGCGTGCAGTTTTACAAGCCTTGGATGAAGCACGTCAATACGCTGAAGCTGGTGAACGTGCCGCGCCTTATGTTGGTTATTACAACATCTATTTCCCACCTGATCGCAGTAAATTCGATACCCGTTATTTAATAGACAGTGGTTTAACGGCATGGGGGCAAATGCTACGTAATTATTACAACAGCGTTGACCCAACACCCTGGTTACCAGCCGATTCCACTTTGACCTATCATCCGCCGATTACACCAGATGTTAAAGTGACCCGTGTTTATCCAGATGTGGCAAGTACAGCATCCCCACCAGTGGCGCATATTCAAGTGGTGGGGCGGCGGTTGTCTCAAGGTGCGTTTATTGTAGACCGCCGGATGGAAGATGGGCGGCTGGTGCGGTTAGTTAACACCGATATACTGACGGAAGTGCTGCGTAATGGCGAGCCGGACTTGGTCAATCGTTGGCGGTCTGGTGTGGATTTATCTTATTTTAGTTGGTTGCCGATGTCCTTACCGACTGTGACCGATGGACAAGTAAGTTATAACGAGTTGCTATATCGCTCTGGTAATTTAGCAACGCTCAATGGACGGTATCAGATTGGGGATGATTGGCAAGATGTAGCAGTCGTGTTTAACACAGATGGCACGTTTGCGAGCGTCGTCAGCCGTGACCCTTCTACTGGTGCGTTGGCGGCAATCGACATTCCAGATGGCACGGTGTTCCAATCTTATATGGCTGTTGTTCAAGCGGATGGTAGCGTCAAATTTGAGCCAGGTAATACATATACTTGGACAAGGGAACACCGCCTAACTTGGCAAGAAACCCCCACCCCTGCCGGCGAGTATCAACTGGGTTTTTTGGTCATCACCTTTGGCGGGTTGATCGGGCATGATTCTGTGACAATCACAGTAGAAGAATCCACCAATCCCGGTTATACCGATTTGGAGTTAGGTCTGACATTTGAACATCCAGCGGGGTGGTCTCCTGTGTTTGATCTTGGGGATCGCCTCATCACACAAGGCGAGGGTGCTAATATCGTCGTTTATTATTATCCTTCACAAGACGATAGCATCACCACACTCATGCAAGAGCTTAACACGCGCTACGATCTAACATTAGAGATCGCCGATGATGGTACGTTTGCCGAGGGTAAGGCAATTTATCATGCAGGACGTTGGTTAGTTTTCATGGCAGATGAGGATACCGCGCGTGAATTGCTGCTAGAAAGCATTCAACTGTTTGAGCCGCCTGCCACCAACGCTGATTGGGGATATAACTTCATCACGCCGCTTTCCGCGTATCCGGTGCCAGTCAATTGGGAATCAACATTAGATAATATTTGGACGGTTTGGCAGCCAGAAGCCAGCAATGGAAACACCTTCATCGCTGTGGCACGATTACCAAAAGATTTTAATGTTGATGCGCCGGATTCGTCTGTTGCCCTGGATGTGTTACTTCAGACATACGCGCCGGATGTCGATGTCATTCGCCAGCCATACATCGGTGAATTTCATCGCTGGCAAAGCGCAGCATATACCGTAGATCGCAATGGTACAACTGTGATCGGACGCATATACGTCACACGTCGCAATGGGCGATACTTCGCCTTCCGGTTTGAAACCCCGGATAACGACGAGGCACTGAGTATCATACGGAACATATTTGAACCAATGATTGATGGGTTCGCGCCGCCTCCAGCGCAAATTTTCTCCGTTGGTGGGTTAGATGATACCTATATCCGTGCCGCTATTAGCATTGCAGCGGATATTTGCCACAACGCCGCAGTCAATACCGTGTGTTATGCCGAGGGAAATGTGAGCGTTGTCGGTGCGGATGGCTTTGAGCAAGCGGGTGATACTGCCCCAACAGCATTGGTTGAACAGGTTGAAACACAGGCTAACAGCACAGCAATCATCAAAGCCGGTGAAATTAATATCACGGTGTTAAGCAATACCCGTGTTATCAACAATGCCATCACCCCGCCGGATGCGCTATCTACACTAGACGTTATCAACAATACCGATGTGCGGATTAACGTTCGGGCTGAGCCAAATGAAACGGGGCAAATTCTCGGCTCATTAACACCAGGCGAGCGCGTTCAAGCACTCGCACAAAATCCAGCAGGCGATTGGATACTGGTGCAGTTTAATGAACAACAAACTGGTTGGGTCTTTGCTGAATTACTGCGTTCAGATGCCGGTGAAATCAACCATCTACGGATGACAGAACACAATACATTGTTTGATCCAATGCGTTCTATTGATGTAGAACTCACGCCGGATTCATATGGGTTGCTGCTGCGTGTTCCCTATGACAAACCGGCTCAAACTATTGAAATTAACGGTGCACTGTTTGAAATTGCCCCCGGCTCTCTGTTTTATTGGCGAGAAAATTTAGAAGAATTAGGTGTGAGTGTCGCAGCAGAGGGGACGTTAAAACGTCGTCCGGCAAGTTGGCAGGCTGATGTCGTGCGTGGTTCAGTCCGTGTTTCCGTGATTAATCCACTCACAAATTTGCGGGAAGTCATTACATCAATTGGTGGTACAAGCATCAAATCCGGCAGTGGGGACACAGTGTTACGCCTCGCTCAAACAGTGACAACTCCCCCCGTCAGTGTGAGTGATGTGCCAGACATCGTTGACCAAGCAGAGTTTGACGCATTGATGGAACAACAAGATCAATTCACCGATGTGGATTTCAATTTGCTGGATGATGAGGCATATTACTTCAACACTTTTGGCTTTGCTGATGACGATGCAGATATAGACGGCGATGGTTGGTTCGACTGGGAAGATAACTGTCCCTACACATTTAATCCATATCAATATGATGAGGATGAAGATGGAATCGGCAACGCCTGTGATGTGAACCCTGATGAGTTTGATGAATACGCCGGAAACTTATGGGACGACTCAGACGGTGATGGGTGGCTGGATTGGGAAGATAATTGCCCATACGATTATAACCCCGATCAAACAGATACCGATCTCAACGGTATTGGCGATCTGTGTGACTTTGGTGAAGAAGGCGACTCAGACGGCGATGGGTGGTTCGACTGGGAAGATAATTGCCCATACGATTATAACCC
>RFHA01000352.1 GCA_003696565.1 Chloroflexota bacterium | reverse complement strand
GCGGACAATCTGAGAGGGTGCATATTTAGGCTTTGCCGACACAAACAGGTGTACGTGATCTGGCATTATCTCATGTGCCAGCACGTCAATGTCGTGTTTCGCTGCTATCTCAAACAACAATACACGTAATCTTTCAGCAATTTGTCCTACCAAGACCGATTTTCGATAGCGAGGTATCCAGACAATGTGATAGTTGATGTTGTAAACGTAATGCCGTTCACGTTTAATTTTGTCAGTCATTCTACAATTTTAACAGAAAGGGGAAACGGCTTCCTCCACCCGCTGAAGCAGGGTGGTTTCCGCCGTATAATAAAAAAAAAAAAAAAATGGTTTGTCACAATCAGCCACGTACTGGTGTTGAGCTTCCTATGTTATTTCTTCTTTTGGCGGCTTTTAACACCCAATGAGGTTGATCGTCTCAGAATCAACCCTGAAGGGGATTTCATTCAACATTATTACGCTTTTAGTGAATACCAAGCGATGCGCTTGCTAAACGGTGAGTTCCCGCTTTGGAATCCATATAACCATGCCGGAGACCCATTCGCTAGTAATATCCAAACAGCGGCATTTTACCCACCGAGATTACTTGCTATTGCGCTCTCTGGTGGTTGGTCAGTCGAGTGGTATCAACTTGAGATTATTTGGCATGTTTGGATGGCGAGCTTATTTATGTATGCTTTCTTACGTGCCGTGCTAAAACGTCCTGATCTGGCATTGATTGGTAGTATCCTGTATGCCTATGGGGGCTACCTAACCGGCTATCCGATTCGGCATGTTAGCATTATGGAAAGTGTTGTTTGGTTGCCCCTGATCTTATATGGCATTCAACTAAGCCAGCGACATCTTCAAGCCATTGTCATCAGTGGTGTGGCGATTGCCTGTTCACTAATGGGTGGGCACCCACAAACCACCATGCAAATCACATATTTGGGTATGGCATATCTTATTTTTATCACTTGGGAGCGCGGTTGGCTCGCTATTGGGTCACGTCTGCTGCTGATGGGGGGAATTGGTGTCGGATTATCTGCGATACAGTTACTTCCAGCATGGGAATTTACACAACTGACTAGCCGTGTCAGTAATTTAGGATTTGATGATAAAGCAAACGGTTTTACTCCGACGGAATTTCTTCAAGCGTTCGTCCCTCAATTGTATACAATATGGTCACCACTTTATATCAGCATGGTTGGTGTTTTGTTCGCCATTATGGCTATTTTACGCCCGCGTAAGGAAACTTATTTTTGGATTGGGGTTATCGTTCTTGGTGTTTTGCTCTCATTAGGTGGCGGTAGTATCGTC
>RFHA01000056.1 GCA_003696565.1 Chloroflexota bacterium | reverse complement strand
GAAATTACTTCCGGCGTGAGCTTATGCCATTCGTGTATTACACCAGCCATATACATCCTTTATGATATAACATCTACGTCCGTATATGAATATAGCTGATGTATATCTATTTAATTCCCCCCAATATTAGGGGGATTCTTTGATCTCATCAATCAACTCATCTACACGCCAATCATGGACTGGAACATTCCCTTTTAAGTCGTCTCGGATAGCGTTGTGCATTTCCACGCCACTACGATAAGCAGCCGAAGCAACCGCATGAGAAGCCGCAGGTTGAGTAATCACTAAAAAAATGATTAACATAATTACTTTCGGTGTAGCATCAGGTAACAAGAAAGCTGCACCTATCAGCACCCCAACAATCCCAAGGATAGACACTTTACCAGAAGCATGAATCCGCATGTATACATCTGGAAAGCGGATTAAGCCAAGCACACCAAAAACGAAAAAGAACATCCCAAACAAAATAAAGAAAACGCCAAGCCATTCAGTCATCAGAACATCCGCCCTTCACTCAAATACCGGGCAATGGCAACCGTCCCTACAAAACCAAAAGCCGCCAACGCCAATGCAACATCCAACAAATTGGAGTTACCTTGAATCAACGAAAGCAGGACAATAATGCCTAATAACACCGATGTACTGGTATCAACACCCTGTAAGCGGTCTGCTGGGGATGGACCAACAATAACTCGCCAGGCACACACAACCAACAACCCAACCAAAATCAATAATGACCCTTGTATGACAATTTCAGTCACGATCCAAAATCCTCTTAAACAACTTCAGACGTTCTTCTTGTTCCGCCGCTGCTTTAGGCAGGGAACGCTCAACATCTAAACAATGAACATACATCACCCCAGCTTGTTCATCAAACTCTACAACCAATTCTCCGGGGGTGATGGTAATGGAATGGGCACTTAAAGCAGCCATCAACGCGCTTTGATCCTTCACCTCAACTGCAATAATGCCAGAACGATCAATTGGACGAAAGCCCATTACACGCAATGAGACATCAATCCCAGCCATAAAAATATCTCGGCTGAGGATAAAGCTATATCGTAATAATGCCCCCACACGGCGCGGGATATAGTTTATTCTGACAAGTCGCCGCTCATCCCCTGTTGTAATTAGCAAGCTGATGGCAAAAGCTATGACATACCCCAATGCAAAACTTACCAAATCAGTCTGCTGTGTTAATGCCATCCAAACAAACGCAAATGGTAACGGAAATAATACACTACGCAGGATCATCACACCCCCAAAACACTATGAATATATTGAGTAGGGTCGCCTAACTGTTCAACCGTCAGGCGAGCGAGTTCCACCAATGGCGCAGAAAACAACCCAAGTAACACACAAATTGCAATCAACAACGCTGGGGCTAAATAACTATCACCATATTCTTTTTGAGGGGCGGTATCTTCGGTTGGCTTTTGCTGAAAGATTAATACATACACCCGTGTCATATAAAGCAGTGTGATTAACCCACCGCCGACAATTAACCCCAGAGAAATCCAAGCCTGTGCCTGAACACCGCCACGCACCAATGCCAACTTACTAATGAAACCGTTGAGTGGCGGCACACCTGCTAAAGCCAACCCACCAAGGAAATAAGCCAAGCCAATGCCGATCTTCTGCTTACCGGCTCCAACCAAATCTTTTAATTTGGCAGATTTATATTGGTTAAAGCTCGCTACCACACCAGAAAGCATGAGTAATGCCGATTTAATAAAAGCGTGATTGACAGCATAAACAAGTGCCCCCATCATGGCTAATGGTGTGTTCCACCCAATCCCCACCATAATAAAACCCACTTGTCCAAACGTAGAGTATGCCAAAACACGCTTCGCATCATAAGTTCTTAATGCTGCCAGCCCACCAAAGAAAATCCCAATAATACCGAGAATAATCAGGATATTGCCGATATTTCCTGACTCTGCTCGATAAAGTAATGTCACCAAACGGATTACACCATAAACACCAACTTTGACGACAATGGAGGATAACATCGCGCTGATTGGGGTGGGTGCTGTCGTATGAAAATCCGGCTGCCAAAAATGAAATGGGAAAACCGCACTTTTCAACAAAAAGGTGGCTGTTAACATTACGGCTGCTGCCCGTGCTAACAATGGACGATCACCTGTTTCCAACAGTTGCCCAATATCCGCCATCGTCAGCGTGCCTAGGCTCGCATATACTGCCCCAATACCAATGAGCAAAAACAGTGACCCCATGGCACTAATCAAGAGATATTTGATAGCTGCTTCTAACGCGAGGTCTTTATCTGCAATGGCAACCATCACAACAGATGAAATCACCATTAACTCCAGGAAAACAAACAGCGTAAAAATATCCCCGGTATAAAACGCGCCACTAATTGCAGCAGACATCATCCCAAATGCCGGTAAAAACACTGGATACGTAATACAACGGTCTTTACATTGGAGTGTATAAAGAAACCCACCAACTAAAACCGTGGTACACATAACTACGAACAACGCACTTAGCATATCCGCTACTAGCACAATGCCATAGGGTGGTGTCCAGTTTCCTAAGCGATAAATCTGCACGGCGGTCTGCCCGGAACGTGCTAAATCCCAGTTTTGATACAAAACAGCACATGCCGTCAGCCACGCGGCAATCGATGCAACCAAACCAATGATACGCTGCAAGCGGTTATTCTGAGCGAAAATCAAGGCGATAATCGCCCCTAAAAACGGCAGAAATATCGGACCTAATACCAATACATTGTTTTCCATAAAAGACTTATGCCTTTAGGTTATCCATCTTATCCGAATCAATCGTGCTAAAGCGGCGGGAAAGAATGTTAATCATCCCTAGCAACAACGCATATGAGCCAAAACTAATCACAATCGCCGTTAGGATTAACGCCTGTACTAGTGGGTCGCTTGGCTGGGCAACTTCACCGGTATCTTCATCAAGTATCCGTCCAGTTAACTCCCCAGCATCATTTAAATACACCGGGGCTTGTCCATCATCTTTGGGAGCAACATACGCCGGCTGATTACCGTCAAACACGCCAACTGCCAGCAAAAAAAAGTTAATGCCCGTGAACAAAATATAAAATCCCATCGAGACTTTTATCATATCCCGCCGCAAAAGCTGAAACACCCCCAATGCGAACATAATCCCTGTCGCAATCGCAAACAAATCGTTCATAATGCCTCCTCCCCAGGGTGAGCGATCGCTTCCATAATAGCAGTGACCCCACCAAACACTGTGAGATAGATTGCAAAATCAAAGACAATGGTTGAAACAAAATGCAAGCCAGCTGGCGGATTATGCACATCGAGCTTCATGATATTTAAGAAGCCTTCTGAGAAGATCATACCCAAAACAGCATTTCCTAGTGCAATCACCAAACCGATGCTAATTAACCGTCCCGGGCGTAACCACCACAGCCGCCCTTTTGTCTCATAATAACCAAAGATCACATACCACACGGCAATCGCTAACCCACTGACAACCCCTGCTGTAAATCCATCTCCGGGTGCAGTCCCGCCATATAATACATGCGCGATAGAAATCAACAATGCAAAAGGCAGCACTACAGTCGCCGTCATACGGGTTAATGGTGTCGATAATCGTGAAATACTATGCTCATCACCATATGCGCCATATTGGTCAGGCTTTTCCGGTAATGGGAATGTTTTGGTACGGATTTGTTGCATTTGGCTGGTATCTAGTTTATTGCCGCTGCTTTGTTGGCGTTCAATTTCTTGAGACTGTGCCATGCTTTGCATCACATCCCGCACATTTTTGCCTATCAAAATTTCACGCCCTTTTGGCACAGCTAATAGGGTCATCACACCTAAAGCCGCTAAACTAAACACACTGATTTCTAGTAGTGTGTCTGTCCCACGAAAATCTGCCAAAATCGCTGCAACAACATCGGTCGCTTCAGTTTCTTTATAGGTGTTTTCCAGATGCCACATCGCAATGGGACGAACAATTTCTGGCAGTATAACCCCTTCATCAATAACGTCTTGCTCAACTTGCTCCAGGGTTTCTATGCGTGCTTGTCGATCATCCACAGCAGCTAGCGCAAAGATACCAACACTCATACCAATAATCACAGCAATAGCAGCATCGCGCAGAACACCGAAGTGGGTATCATCAGAGCCATCCCACAATACGTTCATAACCTCACGCCGTTGCCGCATACTAATACGTGCAATCATCAAAATGATGAGAACCGTGGCTAAAGTCTCTACAAGAAACTGTACTAAGGCAACATCCGGGGCAGGTTCCAGCAAAAACAGCCCACCAATGGCATATCCAGCAATCCCCAATGACAATGCCGCTAATAAATGCCGCCGTAAAAAAATTGAAGCAGCCGTTGAACCAATTGCCAGCAGGATTGTCATAATTTTCACGCTGTCTATTGCTTTGTTAGCAGTGATGTCAATGCTTAAGCCATGAATATTCTGTGCCCCGCCAATGAGCATCAAAACACTGACAACCCCCATAATCACCGCTAAATAATACCGGAGCTTGCCATTTTGTGATCTGAGCAGTTGATCTCCAATCCATTCTATGATGTCAATAAATGCTTTATATAAATTGATCCCCGTCGGTAAATTAAACCAGGGCATATTCAACCAATAACGACGCACCACAAACAATGCAGGTCCAGCAAACAACACCAACAAACTTAAACCAAAAGCATGATTTTCTAACGGATTTAGATTGGATGGGATCAGGTACAACTTAATATCTTTACCAATAGCTGAGCCGACAATCGACTCCAGCAGTGGCGCAATGAATATTCCTGTCAGTAAAGACATCACTGCCAAAAGCGCAGGTCCAATATGAATACCATTGTGAGGTGCATGGAAATGTGGATATTGCTGATCAGCACGGCTTACAAACACATCCCAGACAAATAAGAATGCCGCTAAAACCGTCAGCACAGAGGCACTTGTTACAACAATAATCGGTAATAACGTTAGACCGTGTTCTGGCAACATGGCTTCTAGCAACGTCTCTTTTGCCACAAAGCCCAGTAATGGTGGAAAACCCGCCATCGATAAGCCTACCAACACCGCTGTATAAAAAGAAACGGGTAAATGCCGACGCAAGCCGCCTAACTGATCTAAATTGCGTGTGCCAGTTGCGTGTTCAATGGTACCAGCTAGCAAGAAGAAGGTCGCTTTATACAATGCATGAGCCAAAATACCAATAGCAGCCGCTTTTAATCCAATAGAATCCGGCAAGCCTAGCATCGCAATGATGGCACCCAATTTACTAACTGTTGAATACGCCAGCAATCCCTTTAAATCTCGCTTGCGAATAGCAAACAGCGCACCGATGAACATCGTCGTCAGCCCGATAAACAGCAACCAGCTTTCCCAATAATTGGTTTTACCCAACGTTGGATACAAACGGAACAATAGATATACCCCAGCTTTAACCATTGTTGCCGAATGCAGGTAAGCACTGGCTGGAGATGGTGCAGTCATAGCACCTGGCAACCAAAAATGAAACGGGAACTGCGCGGATTTTGTAAATGCTCCCAGCAATATCAGAAAGGTAAATCCTTGATACCAGCTATGAGACTTAACATCTGCTTGCAAGATCGTCTCTAACTGAAAGCCACTTTCAGCAAACAGATCAACGCCATTCACCACATTAACCGCAACGCCAAGCAGCATCAACCCGACGAATAACGCCAATCCCCCACCACCAGTAATAATGAGAGCACGACTAGCACTAGTTCGCGCTTCTTCGTCCTTATCTCCCTTAAAGCCAATTAATAAGAAGGACATCACCGATGTTCCTTCCCAAGCGATAAACAACATAAAGACATTACCCGCCAAAACCAAAGCGAGCATTGAACCGGCAAACGCTAACAAAAAGCCATAAAACTTTGCCAGTTGTGTCACATCATCCATGTAGTAGCCGGCATAAAAAAACACCACACTACCAACACCGGTAACAATCAACGCGAACATCAACGATAAGCCATCGACATACCATGTCAGGCTTAAACCTAAATCTGCGTTCCATGTGTAGGTATGGCTGATAACGTTCTTATCAGCAACTTGGGGGATAAATATCAACAACCAGAAAAACAGAACCGCCATCGCACCAGACGTTAGCCATGTCAGCCCGTTTCTCCCCAGCAATTGACGGGTGATAGGAAACACCATCAACAATGCAAGCACAAATGGCACAATATTGATGAGAACTATATCCATAAAAAAACTCTTACATAACTGAACTAAACACAAAAAGAAGTTTCAATTTTGGGGTTTTATTTTATTCAATGCTTGAAAAACAGATTATATAAATTTCCTCATTAAAATGTAAAAACCTTAATCGCATTCTCATGGAACAAGTTGGTAACAAATAACGTCTACCCATATGAAGAACGCATTGTGCGTTCCTATAAATAAATCAACAAGGAGTGTCAAAATATGAAAAAGTCAGTCGTAATTCTCACATTGTTGATGACATTCATGGCTGTTGTGAGTTCTGTTTCTGCACAGGAGAATTTACCCCCTATGGATACCATTACTGTTATTGGAACAGGTAGTGCCGCCGGTTCACCTGATATTGCCACCCTAGAAATAGGTGTGGAAATCCGTAATGAGGATATCGCTATTGCTTTTAGTGAAACCAATAACACCATTGATGATGTTATCGCTGCGATGGTGGAAGCAGGCGTTGCTAGGGAAGATATCCGCACCACGGGTTTGAATATTTACCGAGATATGTATGGCAACCCAATGAGCAGTGGGATGGTTGGCGAAGGGATGCCAGTGTATGTGGTATCTAACAATATCCGTATCACTATTCGGGATATTGCCAACGTGGCAGATGTCATCAATGCCGCTGTTGCATCCGGCGCAACTAACATTTATGGCTTGAATTTTGGCATTGATAACCGCGCAACATTAGAAAGCCAAGCCCGCGCTGATGCCATCGCAGATGCCCGCACCCGTGCTGAAGAACTCGCATCACTTGCTGGTGCTGAGCTAGGTGACATCGTGATCATTTCTGAATACAGCGGTGGCTACAGTCCATTTGATCTGATGAACCTAGCAGCCCCCCGTATAGAAAGCGGCTTCGGTGGTGGTGCAACCATTGAACCAGGGCAACTCTCTGTAACCGTTCAAGTTCAGGTAACATTCCGTATCAACCGCTAATTCTTTCTTTAATAAGGGGCAAGGTTATTTTGCTTGTCCCTTATTATCTGCTGCGTGTTCTGCTACCCCCACGTGAATCATCATCACTTTGTGGAATAGGTAACGGGTCAAAAATTGGTCCTTGGGATACAACCCTTTTACCACACCGACACATACAGATTATCTCCTCATCTTATTGATTTGTAGCACATTTTGTATGTGTGCATCCTCTAATATCATATCATGTATTAAAAATAAAGATATAGATCATAAAAAACCAATGAGAAGTGATTTACACACCATTCAAAATATCATATGATGTAAGTGTAGTATTCACAAAATTCAGAATATTTTGAACAGCGTGAATCGCTACACAGCATCGTGTGTTTTGAGGGATGAGCAACATGATAACCCTCTGTGTGGAGCATCTGTTTGAGCGTGTGTGTACTGGTATAAAT
>RFHA01000351.1 GCA_003696565.1 Chloroflexota bacterium | reverse complement strand
CTTGGCCCGCCCCTGTCACTGCTACTGATACAAGCTTGGCTTGGCCCGCCCCTGCCTCTGCCATTTCCTTCGCCCTTGGCCCCGCCTCCTTGCCCTTGTCCCCTTTTCGATTTATGTTATACTCAAGTAATTCAGGTATTTAGGTTAGGTTTATGGATTTACGCAAGTTAGGTTCTGAGCCGATTGTTTCCGATGCAGAGTTAAAGGATGCTGTGGACTTGCTTTGTCGTTTTAGGGACAGGGTAGATTTAGACAGTTTGGAGATGTTGTGTAGGAGTTTTGGTTTAGTTCGTGCTAAGGAGGGGCAAAAGGAGAATCTTGACAGAAGTTTAGTGGCATTGATGGAGGCTCAGATACGTTCTGCTGAATCTTTACGGGCGAAGTATTATCATCCTGATGGTACGCTTCGAGATGGGGTATCTGGTCGAGATGCCAAGGAGGCGTTACAGGCTTGTCAGACTGTGATTAAGGCGTTACAGCAGGAGATGGAGAAGATGCGTCGTCAGGATAGGTTAATGAAGATAGAGCGAGCTTTGATTAAGGCTGGGAACAAGCTTGACGGTGAATCCAAGCGGGTGTTTACTGAGGAGTTAAAAGAGATCCTTGAGGAGGTCTGATATGTATTTAGAGCGGTTGCAGCAGATACGTTATGAGTTACAGGTGTTGGGGTTACGCGAGCAAGCTGAGGAGTTAGCGCGTTGTTTGCAGAGCCCCAATTTCAAGCCGACTAAAGGTTTAGTTGAGTATTATGAGAGTCTTGTGAGGGACGATTCAGAGTTTGAGGAAGATGAAGCCTGATACAGAGGCGATATATCAGAGGATAGCGGCGGGTCTTGGAGTATCTGCTGGGTTAAACAACCTTGCTGAGTGGCTGGTACGTCATACGACTTTACCTGATGGTCGTCCTTGGGGTTATAAAGACCATGAGTTTCAGGTACAGATTGCGGACGATATGTCCCGTCGTATGACGGTGAAGAAGTGTTCTCAGGTAGGTCTTTCCGAGTTATCTGTACGTAAGACGCTTGCGTACATGGCCAATGTTTTGGGTCAGCACATTATTTACACCTTGCCGACGTCAAAATTTGCTGGTCATTTTGCCAAGACTCGTTTCGATCCTGTGATTGCGGGGTCGAAGGTTTTGCGTGACATGGTAAACAGGGATGTAGATTCTACTGAGGTCAAGCAGATTGGTTCGAATTTCTTGTACATCAAGGGTACGATGGGGCAGAGCGCGGCGATTTCTGTTCCGGCGTCGATGGTTGTGCAGGATGAGGTAGACTTTTGCGATCAAAATGTCTTGACGACGTACGCTTCACGTTTGCGGCACGCTGAGGAAGGTGGGTTTTTGTGGAAGTTTTCGACGCCGACGGTGAAGGGGTATGGGATTTCTGCGGCGTTTGAGTTGTCTGACCAGCGTGTTTATATGTGTAAGTGTCGCTGTGGTTATGAAGATGTGCCTGATTTTGATAGGGACATGCGTGTACCTGGGCATGACATAGATTTTTCCAAGTTTCACAAGGACATGCTTCAGGACAAGTCGATACCTTGGCAGGCGGCGGTGATGTGTTGTCCGAAGTGTGGGGAGCCTTGGCCGCTTGAAGACCCTGAGAGGCGCAGGTGGGTAGCGACTCGGACAGAGGTGTCCGATCATACTGGTTATTGGGTTCGGCCTTGGGATGCGCCCAAGTACAATACTGCTTATGGCATTTTGTCGCAGGCGGAGTTGTATGAATCTCATGCTGACTGGAAGAATTTTGTGCTTGGTGAGGAGCATGAGGACACTGAGAACAGTGTTTCTTTGGACACTGTGGTGAAGAACACTGTGCTTGAGTGGGTAAATCCTGATGTTGGTGGGTCTGGTTGTGTATTTGGGTGTGACGTTGGTAAGGTGTCGAACATTGTGATTGGCAAGCCGACGTCTAACAAGGATGGTTGGTTGGATGTGATATACATGGAGCGTATTGTTTCTGAGGGTGATGGAAGGAATGTGGCAGACAGGATTATCTGGCTGGCCAAGAAATATGGGTGTATACGTGGTGTTGTGGATGCGATGCCGGACTTTACTACGGCGTTGAGTGTGGTTGAGGGGTTGCCTACTGGTGTTGCGTATGCGAACTATTACACTGAGGTTGACCCCAAGAAGATGTCGATGGTGAGTGTGAAGGACGAGCGAATCCTTCATAGTAACCGGACTAAGACGATTTCTGCTTTGGTTCAGGCGATAAACAACGGATTTGTTAGGTTTCCTCGTCATGACGAGATGCGGTTGATGAAAGACCACCTGACGAACATGAAAAAGGTGCGTAGAGCGTCGAGTTATGGTGGTGATGACAAGGAGTTTTGGGTAAAAACAGGGCCAGACCACTATGCACACGCATTGAATTATGCGATGATTGCGGCTAGAACTATCAGGGACGGAATTAGGGTTGGGCCGATACCGGTGCTTCCTTCTGTTGGAGGGGCGTCTGTTGGCGGAGTTAGGATGAAAACTGACGAAAAACCTGCTAAAAAAGAGCTTTATGCTGAGCGGAAACGACGTGAATTGTTCTTATAAAGGGGCAAAAAATGGCTTTGAAACCCCCAAAAGTTAAGCCTTTGAGGAAAATTAGAACCAAACAAGTAAGCGCGACGCCTGCTTCTGCCTATGAGAAGGGTGAGAAGATTGATAAGGTTGATCGTCGCGCTTTTCTTGAATCTGTATCTGACCTTCGACGTAGAGGGAATACGGTAGGGGCTATCCGACGGCTGGCCAAGATTGACGGGGCGTTCTCGGCGGCAGCTCATAACATGGTTCAGGTGGCCAACTCTGGGTGGCGGGCTTGTTTTCGCAATGAAGACGGGACGTTTAACTCAGAGGCTACGAAGGCTCTGCTTAATCTCATTGGTAGGATTGACACTGTTTACGATTACACCACTGGTTATAGCACTCGGCGTGGTCTTTCCGTGTTGTTGGAGACTATGCTTAGAGATGTAGCGTTATCTGGTGGTGTAGGTGTTGAGTTGGTTTTGAATAAACAGCGGTGGCCGGACAGGCTTGAGACTATTCCAATCAACTCCGTTGAGTTTGTTTCTCGTGGCGATGGGACTTTTTACCCAGTTCAGACAATCAACGGCGAAGAAATCTCTCTCGACTATCCTACAATTTGGTTTGAATTCAGTCACTTAGATTCGAGTGACATTTACCCTAGCTCTTTGTTTGAGGCAGCTCTGACGCAGACTTTCTATTTTGATGAGTTTGTCGAGGACGTTCGCAGGTCGGTTCGTGAAAGCGGACATAGCCGTCTCACGGTGGAATTGAACTCTGAAAAGATTGCTGAGACCGCTCCGCCTGAAGTTAAAGCCGATCCGGCAGAGTTGAAGAAGTATATGGAGTCGGTCAGAGCGTCTGTTGAGGACGTGTTGTCTAACCTGTCTCCTGAAGATGCGCTAGTATTTTATGACTCTGCCAAGCCAGAGGTTCTACAGTCTGGTCTTGGATCAAAGGTTGATTATGTACCGTTGATGAAGACTATCAACGGTTTGATGAGTACAGCGTTGAAGACACCGCCTTCTGTGCTTGGCCTGCGACTGGAAGGTAGTCAATCTTTGTCCAACACTGAATCCCTTATCTTTTTGAAGACTGCCAAGGCATTGCAGGAGCCAGTGGCGACGGTAATTCGACGTGCTCTGACGCTAGCTATGCGTCTGATTGGTTATGATGGGTATGCACAATTTGAGTTTAGACCAATTGACTTGCGGCCGGAGTCTGAGTTAGAGGCATTTAGGACGATGAGGCAGAATCGTGTGCTTCATCAACTGTCTTTGGGGTTAATTTCGGACGATGAGGCTGCTTGGTTGTTAGATCGGTTCCCACGTCCTCCGACGGCGTTGAATTTGTCTGGTACAATGTTTATGAAGAGCAATAAAGTTGACAACCCGACGCCAAATTCAGATCCTATGGGTAGAGCGATACAATCGGATCAGCCTACATCGGCTGGCGGGCCTGACAACGAATCTAGGTAGGGGTGCTTATGAGTATTACGTTTGTGAAAAAAGGGTTTTGGGCTGGTACTGTAGAGAGCCTTTATGAGGTTCTGGAGAAGCAGCAGCTTATTTCTGAGAAGATGAACAGCGATACAAAGCTGGCGATTTTTCAGGACGAAGAGGATAATGAGGTTGGGAACCCCTACCTTTCAGTCGTAGGGCCGGTGGCTATAGTGGACATCACTGGGCCATTGGTTAATACTGACAGCCCGTTGAATTATTTGTTTGGTCTGACTTCTTATCCTGCTATCAAGGACGCTATTATTGAGGCGACCAACGATAATAGCGTTAAGGAGATTGTATTGAACATTGACTCCCCTGGAGGGACTGCGAACGGGGCGTTTGAGTTGGCAAGGTTTATCAGGGATATTTCTGACAATGTGAAACCTATTAAGGCGGT
>RFHA01000350.1 GCA_003696565.1 Chloroflexota bacterium | reverse complement strand
TCTAATACATAAGGTTGAGGAAAAGCATTTGTTGGGCAGGCTGTTAAACACCTTGTACAAGACCCGCACATCGTCATGCGAGAAGGTTGATCATACTCGTCAAATTCCAGATCGGTCAAAATTTCCCCTAAAAAAAAGTAGCTCCCCCGACGTGGATGAATCAGCATGGTGTTTTTGCCAATAAACCCCATCCCCGCCTGCTGAGCGTGTGCCCGTTCTAAAATTGCACCTGTATCAACATAAACACGATAAGTGTGGTGACTCAATTGCCGAGCAAATTGCTCTAAACGTGGGGTAAGGATATCATGATAATCTATTCCCCAAGCATAAGAGGTGATACGTCCGCGCGAAGGATCGCTCAATTCTGGAAAGTCAACCGTACGATAATCCAACCCTACCAAAATCATGGAGCGTACGCCTGGTAAAATCACATTAAGATCACGCCGACGTACTTGGCGATCTGGACGCGCTAAATACCCCATGCTGCCGTGCATCCCAGCATCGATCCAACAAAAATATGCATCCAACGTAGGCGCAGGTTGTGCTGGAATCACGCCGGCAAAGTTAAATCCAGCTGCCTGTGCATCTATTTTTAACTTCTCAAGAGAAACAATCATTGTTATACTATTCACAAACATTTTTACAGAGGCGCAATAAATGAACAAACCCAACTATGTTCTTTATTCACTATTTGCTGCCACTATCTTTGCTGTATTTGCATTTAGTGGATACATCATTTTAAGCCAATTAAATCCCAGTTCAGGAATAAGTGCCGCAAAAGATATTCAAATCATCACGGATGAAACTGACGACACACACACGAATAATACAATCATGGAAAGCGGTACAGTAATTGATCCACCACGTGAGTTACAAGATTTTACATTGATCAATCATCATGGTGAACCGCTAAGCCTCAGCAATTTACAAGGGAAATATGTTTTACTAACATTTGGGTATACTCGTTGTCCTGATGTCTGCCCAGCAAATTTATTAGAATTTCGCCGAATTAAGCGCGAGTTGGGTGAAGCTGCCAACAAAGTTGCCTTTTTGTTTATCAGTGTAGATGGAGAACGTGATACCCCTGAATTACTCAACCAATATCTAACGCGCTATGATTCTGATTTTATTGGTATGACAGGCACAGAAGATGTGTTAAATCGTATTGCAAGTGATTATGGATTAGAGTATAGCTACATTCAAACGGAAAATTCTCGTTTAGACTATACAGTTGTCCATACTGCTTCACGGTTTTTGATTGATCCACAACGGCGGCTAGTCCGTCTATACTCATTTACGACCGATGCCGCCATTATCATAGAAGATTTAATGACATTGCTCAATCAATAACGCGGTGCACGTGGTAATGCAGCACAAGTCACCTCATAATTAATTGTGCCTAGCCATTTTGCAATATCTTCAGCTGTGATGATTTCATCACCTTGCCGCCCCAGCAAAACCACTTCATCCCCCACAGAAACATCAGGGATATGCTGCACGCTAATAGTTGTTTTTTCCATACTAACACGTCCTATCACGGGGGCACGCTGACCGTGTACAAGGACATATTGCCAGGGGTTAGGAGCACGACGAAAACCATCAGCATATCCAACAGGAATAACCGCAACCCGTTCCGCTCCACTGGTTTGATAGGTATTACCATACCCAACATAATGTTTGTCGGGTAATGTTTTGACTTGTGCAATCACTGTTTTCCAGGTCAAAACAGGCTTGAAACCATCAAACAAGGGCACTTCTGACGAAGGATGCATTCCATAAAGAGCTATACCAGGACGCACCATATTAAAATGAGCATCCTTATGAGCCAACATGCCAGCACTGTTGCAGGCATGAATATATTTAAATTTGAAGCCGGTTGTCGCTTGCAGCGGACGAATAATATCACGAAATGCTTGAATTTGTTTTTCCGTGAAGGATTTATCACTATCTGCAACAGAAAAGTGTGTATAAATTCCTTCGATTTCAATGTATTGCATTACCAGCAAATGACGGAACAAATTCAATACGCCTTCCTGTAAGGCACCTAACCGCCCCATACCAGTATCCACTTTTAAATGAACTTTGACATGACGATTCACCTCACGCCCAATGCGATCATAAGCGCGTGCTAAATTCATATCATAAAGTGTTAAGGTCATGTCATGTTGAATCGCCTGGCGAACCATAGATGGTGGTGTATAGTTCATAATAAGTATAGGCGCATCAATACCCGCTTCCCGCAATTCCAGCCCTTCCTGTACAGATGAAACACCTAGGTATGTCGCCCCGTTTAAAATCGCTGTCCGAGCTGTTAACACCGCCCCATGCCCATAAGCGTTGGCTTTAACAACCGCTAACACAGCGACATCATCTCCTACATAAGATTTAACTAAGCGGATATTATTAGCGAGTGCCTCTTTATCAATTTCCACCCATGTAAGACGTGGAGACTGAGACAAGGATGTTTTGTCAGTCTGTTGCCGTACTAATTCTCTAATATCGTTGGGATTTGCTAACAATGCTTGAACAATAAGCTCCATACGAGAAGCAGCACCACCTTTAATCACAAGTACATCATCAGCGTGTAATTGGTATTGATGCGTTAAGATGTTAATCGAGTCATGGATGGCATGAGTCATATGAACATGCTCCATACCATAATCCATGGCTGCACGCGCTGTAATTGCAGCATTTGTTCCTTGTGTAATCAAGACATCAGCAACTTGTGCCACGCGCTCGCCAAGCATCCGGTGGCTTTGTCGAGCATTTTGCCCGAGATTTTCCATATCTCCAAAAACAAAAAATACACGCCGTTTATCATCATACTTTTTAATCGCTTCAATCCATTCCAAAACGCCAAATGTTGATGTTGGATTCGCGCTATAAGTATCATCAACTATCAGTGAGCCATTTATACCAGCCAGTGGATTCATACGCCCAGGTAGCGGATCAATTTCTGCTAGTGTGGTCAGCGAATCTTCAAGGGCGATCTCATAATGCAATCCAACCGCCGCCGCCATCAAAATACTGTACAGATGATATTTACCAAACAATGGCACGGAGTGCCCCATCAAGCGTTTAGAGCCATGACGCACATCAAACGTTGTACCAGCAGATGTCATATTGACATTATAGGCAATCAAATCCGCACCAAAGGTATCAATCCCAACGGTGAACACTTTGGCACGTGTTCGTGTTTTCATTGGGCGTGACCGGTCATCGTCATAGTTCAACACCGCCAACCCACTAGGAGAAAGATAATCAACAAGAATAGCCTGCTCTTCGATAATGTCATTTTCGTTTTGAAATCCTTGAACAAAATAGTCTCCAACATGGGTTACAATAGCAACTTCTGGCTGCACAGCCTGTACCATTGCCGCCATATCACCGGCTTGTGTCACACCGAGCTTAAGAACAGCAAATTTATGATTAGGCGTTAAGTGGGACAAAGCTAATGGAATTGCAAGTCGTCCATCACCTTGTTTAATATTGGTATAAACATGATATTTTTGAGAAAGCACCCGTGCAATCGCATCTGCTGTCACAGATTTACCAGCTGAGCCAGACACAGCGATAACTTTTGTACCATATTTCCCTAAAATATAATGTGCCCAAGCCATCAAAGCAGCCGTTGTATCTTGTACAAGCAAAACAGATACCCCATCTGTTGCACATTCTGGTGGACGAGTACAAACCACACCAGATGCACCATTTTTAATGGCTAACTCAATGTATTGATGTGTGTCGCCCTGCTCGGTTTGTAATACGACAAAAAGTTGATTGATCGAAGCAAATTCTGCATCCACACAAAAATCATCAAAGAGTTGTGCGGCTGGTTCACCAAATAGCTGCCCATTAGACACTTCTAAAAGTTCGTAAAGATTTATCATAATCCGGTCATTCAGTTGCTCACCTATAATCGGCATAAGGATAACAAAAACGGCATCGAAATTCTATCGATGCCGTTAGTTTCGTCCAATTTCGATATTTTTATGGATAAAAACCACGTGTTTTAATAGCATCTGCAACACGCTTAATAGCCGCTAGCTGTGCAGCCGTGCGCAGATCAACACCATATTCTTCAGCCGTTCTCACAGTAACATCATAGCCACGTATCATCACACGCTGTAATTGGCGGAAAATTTCTTCCTCTTCCCAGAAGAATGATTGCAAGTCTTGTACCCATTCAAAATACGAGACGACCACCCCACCCGCATTTGCTAGAATATCCGGCACAATTACAACCCCACGATCATTCAAAATATCATCTGCTTCAGGGGTAGTCGGTCCGTTTGCACCTTCAACAATAAAACGCGCATGAATATCGTCCGCATTTTTTGCTGTCAGTTGTCCTTCCATCGCAGCGGGGATCAAAACATCACATGGAAGCACCAATAGTTCTGTGTTGGTAACATTTTCTGCATTTGGATAATCACACACGGAGCCAGTTTCACGGGAATAAGCATAAACAGCTTCTACATCTAATCCATCAGGATTATAGATACCGCCTGCCACATCGCTCACGCCAACAACCTTGAACCCCATCTCTTGCGCATACAAAGCCGCATTTGATCCAACATTGCCAAACCCTTGCACAATAACACGTGTATTTTCTGCATTAGAAATTCCATGACGTTTAAGTGCTTCCATCATGCAAATAATAACACCACGTCCAGTTGCAACAGTTCGCCCCTGGCTGCCCCCAATATGAATCGGTTTGCCAGTCACAATGGCAGGAACAGAATAGCCCATTGTCATACTATACGTATCCATCATCCAAGCCATCATTTGCGGTGTTGTCCCCATATCCGGTGCTGGAATATCAGATTGCGGGCTGATAATTGGAATTAATTCTGAGGCATAACGTCGAGTCAGTCGCTCTAATTCGCCAAGACTCAGTGTGGAAGGATCAACAATTACCCCGCCTTTTGCCCCACCAAAGGGAAGATTCATCAACGAACACTTCCATGTCATCCACATCGCCAAAGCACGTACTTCGTTAATATCAACATGGAGACTATATCGCAATCCGCCTTTAGATGGACCTAAAACAGTGCTGTGATGAACACGATAACCCGTGAACATCTCAACTTCCCCATTGTCCCGTCTAACAGGGAAATTGACAGTGAATTCACGCCGAGGATAACGCATATATTCAATAATATCATTTGGAATATCTAAGTGGCTGACTGCCCGGTCATACTGTGCTAATGCAGTACCATAAGCGTCTGGCACAGTATCAACTTTTGTGGGCATAGATAAAGCAGTTGCCATAAAAAACTCCTTTTCCGGTGACCAACCGGTAAATCTATTTGGGTTGCCCGTAGGCAAAGGACGCGAAATTAGGCATATTAGCCAATTCCATTTAGTATATTTTACACCATAAGGAGTTTTTTTGTGTTAAGAGTTTATCGATAAACATAAAAGGTCTCTTGCGAGACCCTATACATATTAAGCTAGATTTGCGATTCGCCAATTTGTAGATATGGTTTAAGGTAATGCCCAGTGTGGCTTTGAGGTGTTTGTGCCACAATTTCCGGTGTACCTGTTGCAATCACTGTACCGCCAGCATCCCCCCCCTCTGGACCTAAATCGATCAAATAATCAGCTACTTTGATAATATCCAAATTATGCTCAATAACGACAACAGAATTCCCTTGATCAACAAGTTGCTGTAAGACATCGATCAATCGCTTAACATCATAAGCATGTAAACCAGTAGATGGTTCATCTAAAATATACAGGGTTTGACCAGTTGCCCGTTTTGATAGCTCACGGCTAAGTTTAATGCGTTGTGCTTCCCCACCGCTAAGTGTTGTTGCTGGTTGTCCAATGCGGATATACCCTAACCCAACTGCTTCCAATGTTTGCAGTTTTGTAACGATTGTTGGAATATTCTGAAAAAATTCCAGTCCTTCACTCACAGTCATATCAAGTACATCAGCAATATTTTTCCCCTTGTAATGTACTTGTAGGGTTTCGCGATTATAGCGGGTTCCCTTGCAGACTTCACATTCGACATATATATCTGGCAGGAACTGCATTTCAATCTTAATCTGTCCCTGACCTTGGCAATTTTCACAACGTCCACCCTTTACATTAAAGCTAAAACGCCCAGCACTATAGCCACGTATTTTGCTTTCTGGCATTTCAGCAAAAAGCGTCCGCACGGCATCAAACATCTTGGTATATGTACCAGGATTACTACGTGGGGTACGTCCAATAGGGCTTTGATCAATATTGATAATTTTATCAATATGTTCTATCCCTTCAATTGCATCGTGCTGACCTGGGCGCGTTCTACTTCCATTCAGAATTTGTGCTAAACGTTGATATAAAATATCGACCACTAATGTGCTTTTACCGCTACCACTTACCCCAGTGACGCATATCAATTGCCCAAGTGGAAACGTCACATCGATATTTTTTAGATTGTTTTCACGTGCGCCACGCACGACAATTTGCTGCCCATTACCAGGGCGACGCTCCTTTGGCAATTCAATACGAAATCGCCCAGAAAGATAGTTCCCTGTCGGGCTTGTTTCTATCGTCATCACATGCTCAGGCGTTCCTTGTGCAACAATGCGTCCTCCTCGTTCCCCAGCCCCTGGACCTAAGTCAATCAGCCAGTCTGCTGAGCGCATCGTTTCCTCATCATGTTCTACAACGAGGACAGTATTCCCCAAATCCCGAAGTTCTTCTAAGGTACGAATCAACCTGTCATTATCCCGCTGATGCAAGCCAATAGATGGCTCATCCAAAACATAAAGTACACCAGTAAGGCGGCTTCCAATTTGTGTTGCCAGGCGGATACGTTGCGCTTCCCCTCCACTGAGTGTTCCCGCCGAACGAGATAAATTTAGATATCCTAACCCAACATCGTTAAGAAAACGCAAACGCGCTTCAATCTCTTTTAGTATTTGATACGCAATTTGCTGATCCCGTTCAGATAAAGCACTGACCGTATCCCCATGTAATCCCTGAACCCATGTGAGTAAATCAACAACAGGTAAGGCTGTTAGTTCGCTAATTGATTGACCAGCCACCGTAACAGCCAACGCTTCTGGACGTAATCGCTGCCCTTTACATGTGCTACACGGCGTTTGGATCATATATTCTTCTAATTTTTCGCGGATGTAATCTGAACTTGTTTCGTGATAACGGCGCTGTAAATTGGTGATAATCCCTTCAAACGCTGTTTTATAACGGCGTGTATCGCCATAACGGTTGGTATATTTGATTTCGACCTGCTTACCTTTTGTGCCATATAGAATAATTGCGCGCTGTTTATCTGTCAGTTCACGCCAGGGGATATCTAACGGCACGCCATAAGCATGGCTAACCGCTTCAATAACATTACGATTCCAGCTATCCTCTTCTAAATTCCAACCATTTGCGTCTAATGCCCCATCAACTATGCTCAAATCAGGATTAGGGACAATCGTGCTAGGATCAAATTCCAAGCGGAAACCCAACCCCTGACAATCTGGGCATGCGCCGCGTGGCGTATTAAAACTAAACGTACTTGGTTCAATTTCTGGTAAACTACCATGCCCATTTACACAAGCAAGATGTTCACTAAACAAAACATCTTCAGGATGTTCTGCATCAGTCACATTATTGATGATGACCACACCATCACCTAATTCTAGGGCTGTTTCAATAGAATCGGTTAGGCGACTTTCTGCACTACGCGCTTCTTCTGATTTAGGATCATCATAATGGCGAATAATCAACCGATCTACCACAACCTCGATATTGTGAATCACATAGCGATCTAACTCAATATCTTCACTCAGTTCATGAATTTGATTATCAACACGAACACGTGAAAAGCCCGCTTTGCGAATATCATTTAAGACCTTAACATGGTTCCCCTTTTTATCCTTAATAATTGGCGCGAGGATATTCATTCGCGTTCCATCTGGCATCGCTTTAACTGCATCAACAATCTGCTGAGCACTCTGAGCAACTACCTCCTGCCCACAAACTGGACAGTGTGGAATACCAATCCGGGCATAAAGCAACCGCAAATAATCATAAATTTCCGTCACCGTCCCTACAGTCGAACGTGGATTATGACTGCCGCCCTTTTGATCAATTGATACCGCTGGACTTAGTCCTTCAATTTGATCAACATCCGGTTTTTCCATTTGCCCCAAAAATTGGCGAGCATAAGCACTCAAGCTCTCCACATACCGTCTTTGTCCTTCCGCAAAAATCGTATCAAACGCTAACGATGATTTACCTGAACCAGACAGCCCACTGATAACAACCAGTTGATTACGTGGAATTTCCACATCAATATTCTTAAGGTTATGCTCACGCGCACCCCGAACAATAATTTTATCCTGCATAGACAACTCACTAATGAGATAAGGACATCTGTTCTATATTATAAATAAGAAACGAACATAATTTCAACCATCAAAGCGTAACATAGGTTGATAAAACTCAAAAAAGAGGATGATTAGCAGGGCATAAAGCCCCGCTAATTCCGCTAATTCTAACGTGAAGCTGATGATGAAACTGTGGGGTCTTGTAATTCTTCTGAAACTGTAACGTTACCTAAGCCACGGACCACCGCGACCCAAGTCCGACCTGGTTTGAGCATGATCGGATTAGGCGCACCTGGATAAATCAATTGTAATGCGCTTCCAGGGTCTTCATTAGCCCGCCGCCAATACCCCTGATACCAAAAACCATCACGAAATACATAAGCACGCCCCTGCCCAATTAACACAATATCAAGCGATTCAAAATTTGACCCTGGTGGGAACAAATCTGGACGGCGTTCGTGCGGCACTTCAATAACAACTAGATTATCCGTCCAAAGTTGTGTGTTATCAGCAGCATCAAAATGCGGGACTCCATCTGTCCAACGAAGATAATGTCCGCTTTCTTCATCATATTGCCAGCGTGCATCTGCCTGACCATACCATTCAATATAAATATCCCTTGCGATATTTTCACTCGGGTCTGGATTTGGGCTAAATGCAAAACCGCGTGCTTGATATCCAGTATTGACGTTATATTGTGTTGCCAAATCATATAACCGTTGTGTATTTAAAAACAACGTATGCTCAAAATCAACACCGTCTGTACGTGGATCGCGGCAGAAGCCTGCATTTTCGCAATTATCCCCCTTAAGCGGAGAAAAGGCACGATACAAGTACGGATTTTCTGGATCAAGGATAATATTTTGAATTGGTTCGCTTGTGCCTGAATATGCCAGCAACGCATTATACATCTGGATCAAGTGCAAATCTGCCAAACGCGCACTCCGCACTGAACCAACACGCTCCGGAGCATTACTGCGGAAAATTGCAGCAAAACGTGTGACTCCACCTTCAGCTTCTAGCTCATAGACAACATCTGCCTGGTTTACCCCAGTTTGCGGACGGACAACTGGTGGATAGTTAGAAATCTTAACAATGAGATTTCGTCTATTCATTGCCTCTTCATTTGGGTATGGTAAACCAGTGAGTGGGTTAACCCCTTGCGGATAAATAAAAGGACCGTTTGGCGTTGGGGTTGGCGATGGTGTATCAGTCGGCGTTGGGGTATTAGTTGGCGTATTGGTTGGTGTAAAAGTTGCTGTTGGTGTCGCCGTTGGAGATGGTGTATCGGTTGATGTGCTTGTAACCGTCGGTGTAGCTGTTGGTCCTGTTGGTGTATTGGTCGCAAACAGAACTGGACGGGGTGTATTGGTGACAAATTGATGCTGATCAAACTCGTTCTGTGCCAAAACAGGCAGAACAAATGGCAGCATCACGACAAATAAAATCAGCAACAAAAAGCGACGCATATGAAACCTCATGCTAAAATACAACGGTGAGACAGTATAGGACGAACTCGGGCTATTGCACAGGGGTTATTTATAAAAGCGGTGGTAAGACGTAGGGTAACAGCACGCATCTTAATAAAAGGATAACAGCAAAGGACTATCAATAATGCGGAGAATTTTGATTGCATTCGCTCACCCTGATGATGAAAGCTTTGGGTTAGGTGGATTGATCGCCAAGTATGTAGATGATGGTGCAGAAGTTTATTTAATTTGTACAACAAACGGTGACGCTGGAACAATACCACCCGAAATGTTGAATGGTTATAATTCAGTAGCGGAATTACGCTTAAGTGAATTACAATGCGCTGCACAAAAATTAGGGCTAAAAGAAGTTTTTACCTTTGGTTACAAAGATAGTGGCATGATGGGAGCGGAGACAAACAACGATCCACAAGCATCCTGGTATGTTTGGCAAAATAATCCAGATGAGTTGATTCAGCGGGTTGTCACAGTGATCCGTCAAATTAACCCCCAAGTTGTTATTACGTTCAATCGATATGGTGGATATGGACACCCAGATCATATAGCAATTCAACGAGCAACCGAAAAAGCTTTCTTTTTAGCGGGTGATCCATCATATATGTCGGGGGATTTACCACCTTATCAACCACAAAAGTTGTATTTTAGCAGTATACCAACCTTCATGATTCGGCTTGCTATCTGGCTGATCCGATTGAGAGGTAAAGACCCGAGACGTATGGGGACTAATCAGGACATTGATATTCAAGCAGTCCTTGACCATGCTGAACCAATTCATACTAAAATAGATATCAGAAACTATTTAGATATATGGGATGAAGCAAATGCTTGTCATGCTAGTCAAGGTGGCGGACGAATTGGCTTTTTGCCGAGATGGTTACGTAGATTATTGGGTGCAAAACACGGCTTAACCCGCGCTTATCCTCCCCCATCTCATAACAAAGTGGATGAATATGATTTATTTGAGGGAGTCAAGTTTGATGAGTCAAAATAAATCTCGTATTGATCGCCTACTTGATGCAATTGAACTGATTAAAATCAAACAATTAGATGAGGCACGTCAACTACTTCGTGAGTTAATTCGTGAAGATAACAATTTTGAAGATGCCTGGCTTTGGATGGCGGTAACTGTTGATTCAATTGATCAAAGCAGTTTATGTTTGGATAATGTTTTACGAATTAACCCCCACAATACAATTGCTGCTGGGGCGTTATATCGCTTAAAAGAAACAGAGATGTTAATCGAAAAACAACGTCATAAGTTACGTACAATTCGAGATACCGCTTTAGGTGCTATGTGGATTCTCACGCTGATCTTACTAAATGTGATGTTCTTCTCATTTTTTAGTTAGTTCGGCATCATAATTGGAACGTAACGCTGTCCAACAATACTTTGCCCGTCTGGGCTTTGAACCCAACCTAGAAAATGGCGAAATATACCCTCTGGCTCTGCCAAACCAACAATAAATATTGTTGAGCGCAGGGGGTAAATTCCTTCATAAACCGTGTCCAGATTTGGCAAAATATTCTCAACAGCCATTACCTGAACACGCTCCTCTACGAAACCCATAGAGACATACCCTATACTTCCCGGTTGATTTGCCACCTGATTGACCATTTGCATACTTGAAGAAGCAACCCGTGCATTAGCTGTTGTTTGACGATACCCCATCACCATGGTATCAAATTCAGCGCGAGTACTGCTACCAGCTTCACGGCTAAACACAGTAATCGGAATATCCGCTCCGCCAAGTGACATCCAATTGTGGATGCTTCCCTGATAAATACGTCGGAGGTCATCCACTGAGATGTTTTTAACCTGAACACTGGAGTGTGTGATAATCACAATACCATCTTGAGCGATTGGGGCTGCCCATATCGAGTCAGCAGGCAAATGATTTGTCACAAAGTAAGCAATATCCCCCTGATAAAGCATGTTAAGCATGTCTTGATAATTACCAGAGAAAATATCAAACTGCGGCGCAGAATAACGCTCTGAATAAGCTAATGTCAAATCGACCATAAGAGGTTGTGTAGCAGTAGTTGTATAAATACGAGGAGGGTTTGCCGGAGTTGTGGGAGTCGTAGCAGGAAGGGATTGGGGGCTACAACTCACCAACGTGGTTGTTAAAGCAACAATTGCTAGGGTACGTTTGGATGGTCCCATAACTACCCCATATAACGCTTGAGAAACGACTCAGTATAAGCTTTTAGCTGTCCGTCAAATATTGCTTGTCTCATTTTAGTCATATGATTGATTAAAAAGTGAATATTATGAATGCTCAAAAGATAATGTGCCAAAAGTTCCTTGGCATGAACTAAATGACGAATATATGCACGCGAAAATGTTCGGCAGGTATAACAATTACAATCCGCCTGTAACGGTGCAGGGTCTTTTGCATAGACTTGATTTCGCATATTGACCCGTCCATCAGGCGTTAATGCCGAACCATGCCGAGCAACGCGAGTTGGCATAACACAGTCAAAAATATCAACCCCGCGTAAAACAGATTCTGCCAGATCATCAGGCTCTCCCACTCCCATTAAATAACGCGGCTTATCAGTAGGCATCAGTGGCATAGTAACATCTAGCGTTGCATACATCTGAGATTTCGTTTCTCCAACAGCTAATCCCCCAATAGCATACCCAGGAAAACCAATAGACTGTAAAAAGGTCGCAGATTGTTCCCGCAAATCAGGGAAAATCCCACCTTGTACAATGCCAAACAACGCCTGGTGTGTATCATCAGGGTGTGCCTCACGGCAACGTATCGCCCAATCATGTGTTCGTTTAAGTGCACGCTCAACAATTTGACGGTCTGTTGGTACAGGACATTCATCAAAACACATAATGATATCTGCACCAAGATTCTGCTGAATTTTCATAGAAAATTCAGGCGTAAAGCGTAATTTCCGACCATCAATATGACTACGAAACGTAACACCATCATCATCAATTTTGTTGATCTGTGTAAGGCTAAAAACCTGAAACCCGCCAGAATCAGTCAGCATGGGACCACGCCAACCCATAAACTGATGCAATCCGCCTAAATCACGAACCAGCTCATCACCAGGACGCAAATGCAAATGATACGTATTGGCTAAAACTAAAGAGGCACCAATTTCATAAAGATCACGCGGGGGAACAGCTTTAACCGTTCCAACAGTTCCAACTGGCGCAAAAACGGGGGTTGGTATATCACCATGTGGTGTATGAAAAACCCCTGCACGCGCCAGCCCATCCGTTGCTAGAATTTCAAATTCAAATGTCACAAATTATTCCTGAATATGTTTTGACCGCAAAGCAATACTGATTATAACATCTGGACCAATTCACGCCGAAGTAACTTCCCTACTGCGGATTTCGGCAAGTGATCAACAAATTCATAACGACGTGGAATTTCATATCCTGCTAAATATGGTTTACAATGTGCAATTAGATCACCCCGTTTGACCTGATGTCCAGGTTTAACAACCACCCATGCCATCAAGGCTTCTTCTCCTGCTTTTTTAGGGTGTGGAATACCTGCAACCCCCACATCCTGCACAGCAGGATGTTCTAATAAGACTTTTTCAACAATTGCAGGATAAACATTAAAACCACCTATTAAAACCATATCTTTCTTACGATCCGTAATGTAAAAGTATCCATCCTCATCCATATACCCAACATCACCGGTATACATAAACAACTTACCATCAAACTCTCGTAAAACCTGTTGAGTTTCTTCTGGTTGATTATAATACCCCATCATTAGACTAGGCGAATGGACAATAATTTCACCGGGTTGCCCCACAGGCATTTCTTTTGTGCCAGTTTCTAAATCGACAATACGACTATCAACATCTGGCAATGGCAACCCAACTGAATCAAGTCGGTTTTCACCAATCATTGGATTAGAGTGATTACCAGCTGGCACTTCACTTAATCCGTAAGCCTGCACAAGTTTACGTACTCCGGCAGCTTCTGCTGCTTCACGAGTTAGACGGTGCATTGGTGCAGCAGCACAATAAGCAATAATAATTGACTCAAGAGACACTTTTCCAGATTTTACATCTGGATTATCTGTAAGCGCATTCCAAAGCGTGGGAACTCCCAAAAATACTGTTGGCTTATAATGATCGATCATTTCCACCAAATTATTCATATCACGAGGGTTAGGTACCATAATCACCGATGCCCCACCGGAAATCGCCTGACTGAGTAAGACAACCAACCCATAAACATGAAACATAGGAATAACCCCAAGAAAAACAAGCTCGTGCCGAGCAGGCATGTTTTCTACCTCTGGCAAATCCAGCGTTGACCAAACATTCGCCTGTAAGGTACTTGCCACAAGTGCACTATGAGCCGCCATTGCAGCTTTGGGTGTACCCGTTGTTCCACCAGTATATTGCATCAATGCGACATCACTCGGCTTCACCTCAACATCTGGTTTTTTACCTCGATAACGCTTTAACAAATCTTGTAGACGATAATCACCGGGGGGTAGTTTTTCGATGGCATGACCATCTCTTTTTTCTGTCGTCATCGTAAACAATATACGAGCAATGCGAGGTAAATATTCTTTGATATTCGTGACGATGATGTTTCTTAGCTTCGTTTCTGGTTGAATTTCTTTAATGGTCTTATAGTACAAGCTTAAGGTGACCATCATTACCGCATCACATTCTTTGAGTTGTTTTTGCATTTTGAGTGGTGGATATTCTGGGTTAACAGCTACCACAACCCCCCCCGCCTTTAAAACACCATAGTAAGCAATTACAAATGCTGTACAATTCGGCATGACGAGAGCAACATGATCACCTTTATGTAATCCAAGATTAATCAAAGCAACCGCCATTGCGTCAGACAAGCGGTCTAACTGACGATAGCTAACTGAGCGTTTCACACGCCCAATATATGGAAGCTTTGCATCCATCACAAGAGCAGGACGCTTAGGAAATTTTTCCGCAGATCGCCGTAAAAAATCTGGGATGGTGATTTCTGAATAAGGTTCAAGTGAGGCAGGCACACCTTCATCGTAATGTTTCAACCAGGGTTTATCAGCGTAAGTCACCATTTACATGCTCCACAAGCGTTTTTAAAAATAACCATAAATTTAGAAAGGAAAATCTGTGACAACACTCCACTTAGAGAATCATAACACTTTAATATCGTACCAAGATGCGACATTAGATCAAATCAGCTGCAATTATCTTCTATCTCAACTGGCAGACTCTTTCCCAACATTACAAGCCTGCTATCGTGTTTTGCGTCCGGGTGGCATCCTGAAAATCCAGGATGATTTAAACTGTCATTATCCCCGCGCTGCTGATTACATTGATACAATTTACCAAATGCTCAATCCAACACACAATCATTTGTTAACAGATGATGAATTGCGTGGGGTTTTGCTCGACTCTGGCTTTGAGATTATCACATTTCAGAAAAAGAAGAAAATACAAATTGCGCAAAACACACCCTATCAGGAAAAAATCCGCTTACTGTTATGCTTAGCCCCACAACCTGTTCAACAATTTTTATCACCAATCGATGGTGATAAGCTGACATTTCACTCCTATGAAGTTCATATTACTGCGAAGAAGCCAGTTTAGCTACTTGCAAAATCAACTTTGCAGCTTGCTGCACCCCGCCAAGTGATGCCATCTCATGAGCTAAGTTACGTGCTGTTTGCTGAACTTTTTGATCACGTATTAATGCCTTTGCACCATCACGTAACATTCCCTGGCGAACGTCATGTGCTGTTAGATGAAGTCCAACCTTAGCTGTTGCCACTCGTCGCGCTTGAATCCGTTGATCAGCTGCATGAGGCACAACAATTTGTGGCACACCATACACAACAGCATAATGTGTTGTACCCATGCCACCATGATGAATCATCAAACGTGTACGCGGCAATACATGGTCAAACGGCACCCAATTAACTAAACGAGTCCCACCTGGTAAAGCCTTAATCAGTGCTTGCTTACTTTCTGGTTCAATTGGGTTCCACCCCACCACCACAACAGGCAGCAGACCTGCTCCTGCAGCTGCCTGTGCAGCCCAGCTAAAAAACCCTAAATCCCCAGTAAAAACACTGCCAAGTGTAATTAATGCAAGTGGTACATCCTGCGGGATATTAGCTAGCCACTCTGGCGGGGTATCTTGCGGCTTCTGTGGTAGCCCACCTACAAAAACATTCTGAGGCAACAAAGTGTGTTCCTCAGCAATATACCAATTCCGCGTAAAATAACTGATATGCAAGTGGGGGCTGATAATTGAAGGTGTGGCACCTTTAGAAAAATTCTCCCCTTGTAATCCAAACTGATCACACAATCGCTGAATGCGCTGCTGGCTATCTGACCCAAGATGACGCTGAATAGGGAATAACCGAGTTTCATCCAAGCTGCTTTGTGCAGTCCATCCAGCAACAATCAAAGGAATGGCTAACGCTTCTGCGGCAAGAGCCGATGCACTTAAAAACGGGTCTGTGATGATGGCATCTGGTAAATCAAGGCTATTTCGCAAGTCAATTAAGGCTTGAGTCGCTTCTGCTACGATGTTTTCACTCAACCAAGTATCTAAAGCACGACGATAGCGTAAATTCACGGCTTCTTGTGGCGGCAATGTGGTTATATCTGGTAGCGGAGGCGGGGGCCAAAGCCAACCAGTTTGTCGAATCGGTTGAAACTCTATCCCAACACCCCGAATAACTGATTCAAGCTTCGGTTCGCTAATCCAAATCACCTCATGTCCAGATGCTTGTAAAACAAGAGCCGTTCTGAGCATCCCTCCCCAGTCTGTATGACTATATAACGGTGCTGATACAAACCAAAATGTCGCCATTAAATCACCAACCAATCAGGTCTCTCTAGTTGAATCATTAACAATTTCAATAAATCAGCAGCCTTTTGCCAATCGGACTGTGCCTGTTGATAATCCCCTTGACGTGCTGCCCATTCACTATGAATAAGCCAAGCATCCGCCAGCAAACGCCGAATACCGCTTTGTTCAGCTAGCTCAAATACCTGGTTCAAAAATAACTGCACATCATTCAATTCGCCACGTTTAAGGGCTAATTTTGCCATGCCATTCAAACATCGCATCAACAAATCAGGATGTTTACTCTGTTGAGCAACCTCATACGCCGCTTTAAGTGTTGTATCCGCATCATCAAGATAATCTAACGCCAGTAATGTATGAGCCAAATTCGCACCAATAAATGCCTTCCAATGCGGTTCGTCTAGCTGTTTTATTCTTTCCCAAGCTTTTGCATGGAATGCAAGTGCATGGTCATATTCTTTCATTTCATCATATGCCGAACCGATATTATCTGTTTGAACCGCTACCTGAAGTTTTAAACCAAGGTTTTCGCTTTGCCTTAGGGCATATTCTAGTGTTTGAATGGCAAGTTTAGCACGTCCTGTATTTAATAGAAACCATCCATAATTTCCTCTACGAGTTGCTTCCGATTGTCTGTCTTGCAATCGTTGTGCAATTTGTATCGATTCGATAAAGAATGACTCCGCTGTTTCTACATCACCATAATCCACATAAGCAGTTGCCGCATTGGATAGAACAACACCACGGGTCTCGTCGTCTTGAAAGGCATTTAATAGCATTAATGCTTGTTCATAATCCCGTAATGCTCGTTTAGCTTGCCCAAAACCACGTCGAACATTGGCAATATCACAATATAATCGCGCAACCCGTGCATGGTCTCCTTCTGCTTCGTAAATTTTCAAAGCAGTTGTCCAGGATTGTAAAGCGTCGTTCAAATTATTTTGACGCATATGATAAATGCCAACATCACGATAAATTCCCGCTAGATCATGCTTTAAACCAGCTTGTTCTGCCTGTGTCATCGCCAATTGATACGTTTGATAAGCTACCTCAAAATTACCAATCTCTGTTTGGGCAGCTCCCAGATTACGCAGCACATCTAATGCCGAAAAATCGGTTTGGTTGGTTGGCAGCATATCACAAGACTGCGCTGCAATTTGCAAGCTCGATAATGCCTGATTGGGCTGTCCCATTGTTCGCAAAACAATACCATGTGTCGCCATCGTTAGAGCGGTTAATGGCTTAGCATCCTGTTGTGCTGCAAAATCAACGGCTTGCTGTGCATAATCTAATGCAGCCGTATATTCTCCTAAACGTAAACACGCTTTAGCAAGACGACATAATGTCAGCGTATAGTCTTTAGGGGTTTGCTGTGGATCAATTTGTGTTAGCAATACCATCAAATGCCGACGAGCTTCATCATAAATACCCTGTTGCAACGCATAGAACGCTAACTCTTGCCGCCACATCACCTCATATTGCCGGTATGACAATTGTTCAGACATCCGCAAGGCACGCCCAATAATTTGCACTCCCTCAAGCATTTTACCTGTCTGGATCATCGCCTGCCCGAATCGTCCAACAAAATAGCATGCGATTTCAATTTCACCGCTAGCGTTTAAACGTGGTAATGCTTCCTCAAACAAATAAACCGCATAACTGGCATTTTCTTCCATCAAGTAAGTATCTGCCAAATGCCCTTGTGCACGCCCATGAGCACCAACAGCATGAATTTCTTGAGCAAGTCTTAAGCCTCGTTCATAGTGGTGGCGCGCCTGTTCAATCTGCTGGTCAGCTTGTTCAAGCATACCAAGTGCAATCTGGATATAGGCATGATAAAGTTTATTGCTATCATCAGCCTGTTCAAGCAGTGAGGTGATAATAGTCCGGGCTTCATCTAGGCGGTGCAGCCGAATCAAAATATCAATTTGATGAAGTCGAATAGAAAACAATACTGTTTGGTGATGTAGTGTATCTGCAAGAGTCAAAGCGTTGTTTAATTCATGTAAAGCGTTATCATAATCGCCTCGGCGGCGCAAAAGGCGCGCTGTTTCTAACTTTCCTTGCAATTTCTGCATCGGTAATGCTTGCGGTGAGGTTGACTGCGAATTCAACCATGATGTAAGTTTTTCAAACCAACTCATTTAATTTTCTCTCGTTAATTCACTCTTTCATTTTTAGCGCGTTTGTGGGAAATTCTCAATCCTAGTCTGATGAAAGGCACTTATGTATCTCAAAGTTCTTAAAGAGAATCCAAATTTTCGCTATTTATGGCTGGCACAGGTCATCAGTCTGTTGGGGGACTGGTTCAATACCATCGCGTTATCGGTGTTAGTTGCCGAATATAGCAACGGTTCAGGATTAGCCATCAGTTTATTTTTAATGGCAAGATTTCTCTCTCCACTAATCGTTAGCCCCTTTGCAGGTGTAATTGTTGACAAATTTGACCGAAAAAAAATACTCATCTATTGTAACCTGTTAAGGACTGGTGTGGTTTTGATGTTTCTATTAGCCACGACACCAGATACACTTTGGCTTATTTATCTGTTAACTATTCTTCAATTTACCTTATCTGCTTTATTTGAACCTGGGCAATCCGCTATTATGCCAAGTGTCGTAAAACGGGAAAATTTAGTAATTGCCAATACATTAAGCGGTATTACTTGGTCTGCCATGCTTGCTCTCGGTGCGATTGTCGGCGGGGTGGTTGCCTCTCAGTTTGGCACAGCAACTGCGCTGATTATTGATGCAATGACATTTGCCCTTGCTGGTTGGCTTATCGCGCAAATTAAAATTACGCCAGAAGCAAAAACAATCATATCACATGATGATCACGAGCATCATGAAAGTGGTAGTTTTATGGATGGATTGCGCTACTTAGCGCGAAATCCAGCGACAATTGCAACATTACTTATCAAAGGTGGTGGTAGCATCGGCAATGTTGACCTGCTGATGACGGTGATGGCAACACAACTCTTTGCGATTCATGGCGATTCACAACTACCTCTAGGTATTATGTATAGTGCCTTTGGTGTTGGAGCAATTGCCGGCCCCTTGTTATTCAACCGCTTTAACGATGGATCTGTCCCACGTATGAGATATTTGGTTGCGTTCGGGTTCTTTTTGGAGTTTTTGGGGTGGGTTGTTTTGGGATCAATTGGGTCGCTGACCCTTGTATCCATTGCGTTCATCATCCGGGCAATGGGTGGCTCCGCCAATTGGGTATATAGCACTGTTATTATTCAAAAGAGTGTGCCAGACCGTTATCTAGGACGGGTTTTTGCGCTGGATATGGCAATCTTTCAGTTTGCAACCGTTGCCAGCACACTTATACATGGCAGCTTGGTTGATATACTAAATCAACGCACCTCACAGCCTTTACTGATGCTTCAAGAGACAACATGGGAATCACAAATTCGCCTAATCAATTATACAACTATCAGCCACAACCTCAGCCTGATTGCCTATGGAACAGCCCTTGTTAGCCTGATTCCACTCATATTATGGCTGATAGCGTTACGCTACGCAAAACAACGCAAACTACAGAAAGCTCAAAATGAATACACACCATTAAATACGAATAACTGAACCACAATATTCACAAGAAACCTGATTCATATTACCTGCCAACGGTGGAAGCGTTGCCCCGCAAATATGACATTCTGTGGGAGCATTGCGCAATTTTTCAACCATCTCTGGGTCTGGCTCAATAGCGCGCTCGTCATTTGTTTCGCCAGCGATCATCCGCTCAATTTGCTTGACCCAGTATTTATTATCCGCCGCCCCTTTAACCTCAACAGTAATTTTGTCGTAGGGAGCACCAGAACGTAGGGTAAAATGCAGCATATCTTTACCGCCAAATAACCCTTTATTTTCCCATTCTACACCTTCAATCTGATTAAGCGGGATTTCCCATTCAACTTCCTGAACTTGTTTACCACCGAACAAGCCTAATTTTTTACCAACTTTTTCTTTTTGTTCAAAAACAATTCGTTGATCTGTTAAATATAAATAGCCATCAGGATCATCTTTACCCTTGCCGGTTGCAACCCATTCACCTTTCGCAACCATAAACAACGATTCGCCAGCTAAGAGATCAAACGTCGCTTCATCTTTGACATCACAAAACCAGTTAATTTCATCTAACTGGCGTTGATTTTCGTCAACATCTTTTTTCAGCGTGGCATATACTTCCCTCGCCCGGTTGACGGAAGCTTTTGTTTTTTCATCAAGTTCTTGGACAGCATCTCTTAAATCATCAAGCAATCCTGCTAATCGTTCTGGATGATTTGCAACACGTTCTGCCAGGTTAAATCTGCGTTCAACTTCTGAAAACTCCTGGCTAAGGCAACCAACTTCCTGCTCTATTACCATGGTAATACGACGATGTAGTGCTTCCCAATGTTTGCTAAACACTTCAGCCTTTTGCTCTAAATATGAACGGAAGGCATAACCGCGTTGCCGAATTTTCTGAATTTCTGCCGGCATATTATGAATTTTTGTCTCAATGGATGTCACTTCACGATTGATAACATCCATGCGAACATCATCAGAGAGTTGCTTAAACCGCTGCTTTAGACTATTGAACTGCCGGATAACCTCTTCGCTCATCTTGCCTATCCTTTTTTATTCATCTGTGCTCACTAATCGGATTTTAGCCCGGAGATAGGCTTCCATGAACTCATTCAATCGCCCATCTAAAACCGCACTAGTATTCCCAACTTCATAATTTGTACGATGATCCTTAACCATCTGATATGGGTGTAATACATAAGATCGAATTTGGTTACCCCACCCTGCATCAACGTTTTCACCCTTCAAGGCGGCTAATTCAGCTTCTTGCTTCTGACGTTCCAGTTCATATAACCGTGCCTTCAAAATTTGTAAAGCACGCTCACGATTTTGCGCCTGACTACGTTGATTTTGACACTGAACCACGATTCCAGTTGGAATATGTGTCATACGAACAGCAGTATCATTTTTTTGCACATGCTGTCCACCTGCTCCACTAGCACGGTAGGTATCTACCCGAATATCTTTTTCATTGATGTCAATATCAATATCCTCCTGAATATCGGGCCATAGTTCCACCTTAGCAAATGACGTATGACGGCGATTTGCAGAATCAAACGGACTGAGACGAACTAAACGATGCACCCCTTGCTCACTCCGTAAATAACCATAAGCATAAGGACCACTAATCGACATCATCACACTCTTAAGACCGGCTTCTTCGCCATCGCTGCGTTCAATGAACTCCACTTTGTAGCCGTTTTGTTCTGCCCAACGGATATACATGCGCTCCAACATTTCCGCCCAATCTTGGGCATCAACACCACCAGCCCCCGCATGAATAGCCAAAATAGCATCTTCATTATCATGTGGACCAGAAAGCATCGCTTGAAGTGACATTTTTTCAACTTCGCTGGCTAGCTGGTTTGCCTCCTGAACTAACTCTTGTTCCAAGTCAGGATCTTCTAGTTGTGCCAGTTCAAGCGCATCATTAATCCGGTTAGCAATCTGTTGCCAAGGTTGAATCATCGCCTTGATCTTAGACATTTGCTTCATAACTTTTTGAGCTTCATCTGGAACATTCCAGAAATCTGGATCTGTCGATTTGACTTCTAACTCCTTAAGTTGGCTAACTTTACCACTAATATCTAGTCGCCCCATTAAGGTATCAATTTGATTCTTCAGGTCAGATAGCTGATTTGTTAAGCTGCTCATCGTAAATTCACATTCTTTCGCTAATTTAACAGACATACGTTGCAAAATCGTTCCAGAATCGTCTCATCAAGTATCGCTATATGCCCGAAGTGCCTCTACCATAAATATCGCCCCGGAAACAGATACATTAAGTGAATCAGCAATTTTACCAATCATAGGGATTCTCACACGCTGATCAGCATGATTTACCCAATAAGTATCTAATCCTTGATCCTCCGTACCCAAGATAACCGCTGTACGCCCACTAAAATCTGCTTGGAAAAGTGTCTTATCACCATCAACAACGGCAGCTACAATGGAATAATCATTTGCTCGCAAATACGCCACGGCTTGCTCCGATGTTACTTCATAGATATTGTCGAGAAAGCAAGCTCCTGTACTACTACGAATCACATTTGGGTTATAAATGTCCAAAGAGGTGTCAATCAATAGAATTGTCTGAAAAGCAGTTGCATCTGCAGTACGAAGTAGCGCGCCAATGTTGCCCGGCTTCTTCAAATTTACCAAGCCTAAAATAAACCGGCTTAGTGGCGCATCTTTAAGCTGACATATCGGTTTTTGAATCATAACCGCCACCAAACCAGACGGATTTTGCCGGTAACTCACTTTTTCCATAATCTCTTGAGAAACTTCATAGATCAGAGGTAAACGCTCTAGTGTACTGATCTGTGCCCCAAGTGCTGGGCAATAAAAAGCATAATCCACGCTATACCCGGCATCTAAAGCACGAATTAAATCGCGCTCATCGTCAATAACAAAGCGTTGTGTTTGTTGCCTTTCTCGACGTTCGCGCAATTTTTTCACTTGTTTAACTTTAGGGTTTTGAAAACTAGTGATCCGCACAATTAATTCTCATCAAACAAACTTTTGACAAAAATTTCGGGGTTGAACAAAACAAGATCGTTAATACCTTCTCCTAAACCAATATAATGCACTGGTAAATTCAGATCATCAAACACCGAAAAAACCATCCCCCCTTTAGGAGTACCATCCAACTTCGTGATGATAACCCCCGTTACATCGATCATTTCTTTGAATTTTTTAGCCTGTTGTAAAGCATTTTGTCCAGTTGTACCGTCTAAAACAAGTAATACCTCATGCGGAGCATCCGGCACAACTTTGCTAGAAACAGCGCGGATTTTTGCCAATTCCTCCATCAGATTATAATTGGTATGCAAGCGACCTGCTGTATCAACAATTAAAATTTCATATCCGCGCGCTTTAGCCGCTACCGTTGCATCATAGACGAGTGCAGCCGGATCAGACCCCGGTTGATTTGCAATAACCGGCACATTCACTTTTTCTCCCCATAATTTCAATTGATCGATTGCAGCCGCACGAAATGTATCACCAGCAGCAAGCATGACCTTACGCCCTGCCAACGATAAGCGGTGGGCTAACTTGCCAATTGATGTTGTTTTACCACTGCCATTCACACCAACTACCAAAATGATGGATAACTCTCGTCCACTGATATTCAAAGTTGGTGGAAAACTCAGAAGATTTAATAACTCTTCTCTTAATGCTGCCTGCAATTCATCGTTTTTGGTGATACCACGTGCTTTTAACGCCTGAATCACTCGTGTAGTTGTATTTACACCCAAATCAGCTTGAATAAGCAGGGCTTCTATATCATCCCAAGTATCTTCATCAATCTCAGTGTTGCCCAACATATTGGCAATTCGACCGAAGAAAGATTTACGAGTTTTAGACAATCCTCTATTAAAAATACCCAATGCCCTCATCTCCAAGTTATAATCGTAATTAAAATCAAGTATATAATTCGGCAAGTATCAAAACAAGGATTGTAATTTGAACGAAAAACTAACCCATCTTGACCCAACTGGTAAAGCGGATATGGTGGATGTCAGTGATAAGCCAGATACGGAACGTACCGCTATCGCAACTGGTAGCATCCAAATGAAACCAGAAACATTACAACTTATCCAAGCTGGCAACTTAAAAAAAGGAGATGTGTTCAGCGTGGCACGTATTGCTGGCATCATGGCAGCCAAACGCACGGCAGAATTAATCCCGTTGTGTCATCCTATCCCATTAACAAAGATTGCCGTTGATTTAACAGTTGACGAAACACACCACACTATTCATATTACAGCGACTGCGCGTACAACCGGCAAAACCGGCGTAGAAATGGAAGCGTTAACTGCTGTCAGTATTACAGCATTAACAATTTATGATATGGCGAAGGCTGTTGATCGCGAAATGCAGATTAGCAATATTCGTCTTATCGAAAAAAGAGGCGGTGTTCACGGAGATTACATAGCTCATGCAGATTAATATTCTTTTGTTTGCAACCTTAAAAGATCGTGCAGGGAAGTCACGCTTGACATTAGATGTTCCAGAAGGTGCCACACTCAATGATGTTCGTGTAGCACTTAGCCAGGCAATCCCAGAGATTGAAGTCAATGTTAACCATGCCATTGCATCAATTAATCGTGAGTTTGCTAGCGACTTGGATATTGTTCAACCTGGCGACGAAGTTGCTTTCTTTCCGCCTGTCAGCGGCGGCGATCATCAGCCGGAAATTTTCCGTCTACCCTATGAACCCATTGACCATGACGAAATTATTGCTGCTATTACCACACCCGCAACAGGCGCAGTATGTTTGTTTAGCGGCATCGTACGAGGTCAAACACACAAAGATGGGCATCTGCCTCAAACAGAACACCTTGAATATGAGGCTTATGAGGAAATGGCATTAGAGAAAATGCGGCAAGTTGCTCAGGAAATTCGTCAGCGTTGGCAAAACGTTCAAGGAATTGCCATTGTTCAACGGCTAGGCAAGTTAGAGGTTGGTCAAAACACTGTTTTAATTGCTTGTTCATCCGCACATCGTGATGATGGGTGCTTTGAGGCAGCACGCTATGGCATTGACCGCCTGAAAGAAATTGTACCCGTTTGGAAAAAAGAAATTAGTGCCAACAAAGAAGTATGGATTGAAGGGAGTTACACACCCTCTCACCAAGATCGCCACACCTAGAAAACATATCCAGAGTGTGGTACAAACAGCGAAATAGTTTTTTTAATCAAGCAAGGAGTTTTTATACGATGTCCCGACGTGTCGTTGTCACCGGGTTGGGGATGGTCACACCATTAGGTAATGACGTTGAAACCACCTGGGAAGCTATCAAAGCAGGGCGATCTGGCATTGCCCGTATAACGCAGTATGACCCAACCGATCACAGCGTACAAATTGCCGCAGAGGTCAAAGATTTTGACCCAACACAATACGTTGATAGCAAAGAATTACGCCGGCGAGATCGTTATCAATTGTTTGATTATGCGGCTGCTATGCAAGCGTATCAGCATTCTGGTTTTGAGTTAAAGACCGAGGAAGAACGCAACCGAATGGGAGTTGTTGTAGGATCATCCGTCGGTGGTCAAAAGAGCTTTGAAGACCAAATTCTCATGGTAGAACGTACCAAAAATCTCCGTAAGGTCACGCCTTTTGGTATTCCGATGCTCGTCGTCAACGGCGCAAGTAACATGGTCAGCATTAGCATCGGCGCAACAGGTCCATCTCAAACACCTGCATCTGCCTGCGCAACCGGGGCTGATTGCATTGGGCAAGCGGTTGATTGGATCAAGCTCGGACGGATTGATCGCGCCTTAGCAGGTTGTGGAGAAGCACCTATCTTGGCAATTGGGATCGCTGTGTTTGACCGTGTTGGAGCGTGCTCACGTCGTAACGATGATCCTGCAACGGCGATGCGTCCCTTTTCCAAAGATCGGGACGGGCTAGTATTTGCAGAAGGGGCAGCTGTTTTGATGTTAGAAGAACTAGAAGCAGCAAAAGCACGTGGGGCAGAAATTCTTGCGGAAATTGTTGGTTATGGTACCACATCAGATGCCTTTCATATCACCGCACCAGAACCAGAAGGCATTGGTGCAAGCCGCGCCATTCAACAAGCCTTAGATATGGCACAGCTCAATCCTGAAGATATTGATTACATCAGCGCGCACGGCACCGCCACAGACCTTAACGACCCCATGGAAACAAAAGCTGTCAAGCGCGTTTTTGGTGATACTGCATATAAAATCCCAATTAGTTCCACCAAAAGCATGACAGGACATGGTATGGGCATGACAGCCGCATTAGAAGCAGCATTTTGCGTCTTAGCAATCCGCGACCATGTTGCTCCACCAACGATCAATTATTATGAAAAAGACCCGGATTGCGATCTTGACTATGTACCAAATGAAGCTCGTGATCATAAAATTGAAGTCGCCATGACAAACTCTTTTGGTTTTGGCGGACACAACTCATCTCTCATTTTTAAGAAATTTGAAGGATAGACATTTGGACATTAGTGAATTTCAGGATTACATCGGTATTCATTTCAACGAACCTAATTTACTCAAACAGGCACTTACACATCGCTCATATATCAATGAACATGTTGAGGAAGATATTGAGGATAATGAACGCCTGGAATATCTTGGAGATGCAGTTCTGGATTTTCTAACTGCGGATATGCTATTCCGGCGTTTTCCCAATATGTCTGAAGGAGAACTCACGCGGCTAAGAGCTGCCCTTGTCCGTACAGAATCATTAGCACAGCTAGCAACCGAGTATCGCATTGGCGAAGTTATGTTTATTGGAAAAGGTGAAGCGAATACTGGCGGACGGGAGCGTGAGCAAAATTTGTGCGGAGCATTTGAAGCACTCATCGGCGCAATATTCATAGACCAGGGATTAGATGTTGTTAAATCCTTTGTCCTGCCACGCTTAACAGAACTGCAAAAAGATGTTATGGAAGAAGCAATCAGGAAAGACCCGCGCAGTCAATTTCAAGAATGGGCACAAGCCGTTTATAGCATAACCCCAAGTTATAAAGTCATATCAACCGATGGACCGGAACATCAAAAACGCTTTACTGTCTCTGTATATCTTAATGATGAGATGATTACACAAGGGCATGGTAAAAGTAAACGCGCCGCTGCACAAGCAGCGGCAAGAGAAGCCCTTAACTTACTCGAATCCGGAGAGCTAGACTATTTATCGGAGCGCAACCTGAATTAACGCCATCCGATGGTCTGATGCTTGACTAGGTAACGTTTGGCGTGTTATATCATCTATCACCGTGGCAACAACTACCTGAAAATTAACGCTGCGCGTCGTCCATAAATAATCCAGTCGTGCGCGTGTGCCTGTACGTACAAAAGTTGCAACAGTATCTGGTGGTTCATTGGCAAAATGATCAACAAACCCATTATCAACCATGCGTTGCATCACATCAGAATCTGGGATATTGTTGAAAGTCCCGCCAATAATCATACGTCCCAAACGCCCATTAGGATGGTGAGCAGCGATGATTGTAAAAATTTCTGATAGCTGAGTATTTTGAGCAGCTTCCAAATCTTGGATCGTTTGTGATGTGTTGCCAGTATCTAACAATGGTTCCAGCCAAGTATTATAAATTGTTATCACACCAGCGTCTGGGCGTACCTGAACACGTTGTAAGCCAGTTTGTGTACCAATACTATTTAGCAAAACACCATCATCAAACACAATTTCAATTTTGGAAAGCACAGCTAAACCTTGTAACCCCTCATTGGTTGGGAAAAAGCGAACATCCATTTTGAGCCGACGCGCCAGCCATAAAGCTTGGTCCACCCCATAGCTCGTCATACGCCCAGTTTCAACTTCTTGTAATAGAACAACATCAGCCCCGCTAAACTGAATTGTTCGAGCAATGAGTTCTAAATCATAATGGAAAAACTCATTATATCCCGCATGGATATTATAGGTTCCAATACGAATGGATTCAGGGTTATTAACACCTTGTACAACAGGTGGCTGAGATTCATACGCCACCAAACCACTAAAGGTTAGCAAAAGCACCAGTGATGCAATGAGTTCTAGGGTTGTCCCATCACGCCATGCAATCCGCTTACGTGTACGAACTATTGGCATCATCAGCAAAAAGACCGCCAATAAAATCACCATCAAGCCCAATCCTCGCAAACCACGTAATAATGGCGGGATAATTGGGTTCAAAAAATCTAATTCTGGTGAAAAATCTCGCACAAAGGCATATTCATAGGTAAAAATATCAAACACAACTAAAAACAAAAACACCACCATGCCTAAAATAAGCCATAATTCGCCCCAATTACGTTCTTTTTTGGCTTGTGGGCGTATAAACCACCACCAAGTCATGCTTACAACAAACTGTGCTAAGGTCAAAGCTATACCAGCTAAAATGCCACTGAATCGTAAGCCAAAAACAATCAGCAGCATCGCTATCAACATCCATACCCATCCACGCAAATTTGCATCAAACAGTCCGATAAACCATCTAGCGCGTCCCCGCACAACCGGTAATAGTGGTAATAACGTTGCAAACATAATAGCAGGAACAAATAGCGTATAATCAGTATCCGCGCGACGAGCAACAGCATTTGGCAATGCTAACAAAGAGAACTGCAAAAACAGCATGGCACCCAATGCGACCCCACCCCAAAATGACATTAAACCATGATCCATCAAAATTTGTTCAGTGTTCTTTATCTGTTTTTCCTGCGCAAAAACCAACCCAATGCTTAAAATAATTACTAACCCTGATAAGAGCATCTGAGCGTTAAGATAAGCATAGTCCCAGGAAGGATCAAGCGTATCACCTTGAGCGCGGAATAACTGATCGATTGCAATTGCCAAAATAAACATCCCTGGCAAAACTTGAGCACGATGCCGAATGACCAATGATAAATAAAGCAATCCGCCACCCAGCGTGACCGCAGCACCAGTCACATCAGGGGTAATTTGCCCATTTGCCACCATCATATATCGCCCAATAGCTGCTATGGTCGCTGCCGGAAATAACAGCCAATGTATACGCCCCATAAACAAAGCAACCAGGGGAAGTAACAACATATAGCCAATTAAAGCTAATTCACTGCTAACAGTAGATGGTTCAACTAATCCTGGTAAGTTGGGGTCAATTAAATTGGGGTTCAAAGCAGGATATAAAGAGGCACTCCCTACACGTGCATAAATTGCACCAACAATAAATCTCAGTGCCTGAATAAAAAACAACATAACAAGCGTTGCTTCAATTGTATATAAAACCGACCAGTTGCGTTTAAGCACAGTCAAACCTCACTTTATGACAGAATCTCCTTATTTTTACCACATTTGACGATTTCTAGTAGATTTGATGTTCAATAAAGCCACTTTAACAAAAACGGGTGTATAATTTCTCCAATTTAGCTCAATAATTGGAGGCAAAAAATTGAAAAAAGTAACAACAATTCTAACCAATGGTGTTGTTATCACTATGAACAAGGCATTTGATGTCTTTCTAAACGGGGCTGTAGCCATTGATGGCAATCAAATTATTGCAGTCAATACCACTGAGGAAATCCTCAAAGCTTACGAAGCGGATGAGATCATTGATTGTAAAGGGCAATATATCCTCCCAGGATTAATTAATGCTCATACGCATGTTCCGATGACCTTATTGCGTGGATTGGCAGATGACTTGCGGCTGGATGTCTGGCTAATGGGGTATATCATGCCAACAGAGCGTCAATTCGTAAATGAGGAGTTTTGCCGCCTAGGCACCAAGTTAGCATGTGCAGAAATGCTGCGCAGTGGTATTACGGCGTTTGCTGATATGTATTATTATGAATCGGAAATCGCCGCCGTCACTGCTGAAGTAGGGATGCGAGGTGTTTTAGGGCAGACTATTCTCAAATTTCCTTCACCAGATGCCGAATCCTATGAAGAAAGCCTGGAATACACACGTCAGTTTATTGAAAAATGGCTTGGGCATGATTTAATCACCCCGGCAGTTGCACCACATGCGCCTTATTCCAGCACAAAAGAAATGCTCAAACAATGCGCCCAGCTTGCTATGCAGTACGATGTCCCAGTTTTGATCCACATTTCTGAAACGATGCAAGAGGAAACCGATAGTTTTGATCATTACGGGATGCGCGTTGTTCCATGGGTAAAATCCAGCGGGTTACTTAATGCGAAAGTATTAGCTGCCCATTGTGTTCATATCAATAAAGGGGATATGCTAACACTATATGAACACGATACGACAATTGCTCATAATCCAACCAGTAACCTCAAACTTGCCAGTGGTATTGCCCCCGTTACTGAAATGCTTGAAAACAAGCTGACCGTTGGTATTGGCACAGACGGACCAGCTAGTAATAATGATCTAGATATGTTTGAGGAAATCCGACTAGCGGCAATTTTAGCAAAAACAGCCGCTAACGATCCCACAGCCCTACCAGCTAAACAAGCCTTACTAATGGCAACACGGATGGGTGCAGAAGCCTTATTTATAGGTGATAAAGTTGGCAGCTTAGAACCAGGAAAACATGCTGATCTGATCGTCATGGATGCCAACACACTCCATAATTCGCCCCAGTTCCGGCGTGACCCTGACGCAGTCTATTCACAAATTGTTTATGCCGGCAAAAGCACTGATGTAGCGCATGTGATGGTTAACGGCAAATGGCTAATGTTTAACCGTGAATTGCTCACATTAACGCTAGATAGCTTACTAGAAGAAGCCGCAATATATGCGGAAAAAGTTGACGCTTTCCTCAAAGCACATGAAGATGACATCCTCAGTAAGCTGCTCGCCGTTGGTGGGGTAGAACGTTCAGAGAGTTTTGAGATTCAAGTTAAGGCACGTATCCAAGACCCGCAAATTGTCTATAAACTGCTCAATCATGTGGATGTAGAAGTGCTGCGTGAGGTGAAATATCGTCAATATGATACTTTCTTTATGTTTGACGATAAAGAAATGGGGCGTGTGCGTTATCGTGAAGACGACAAAATTAATGAACAAGGTGATGTTAGTGAAGTACGTGCCCGCTTAACTTATACGATGCCTACAAAAGAGCGTGAGTTTAATTCTGCGGTTTTGCTATCTCATTCACGTTTTATCGCACCGGCAGACCGTCCACTACGCTTTTATCAGGAATATTTCAAAGCATCTCGTACAGAAACGCTGGAAAAAGAACGTCAACGTTGGCGTATTCACTACCAAGATGTCCTTTATTATGTCAATATTGACCGCTTACTAAGCCCAGCTATCCCAGACTTTTTCATTGAAATTAAAGCACGTACCTGGTCACTGATTGACGCACAACACAAAGCGGATAATATCCAGCGGATGCTAGAAATTTTAGGCATACCTAGTGATGCCCTTGTCAAAGACGAATACATTGAAATGCAAGCAGTTTAAACTATTTCTTCGGCGGCATTGGGAAAAAAGCCGATGTCCGCCGAATGTATTCTTCATATCCTGGCTTATGTTTTAATGTGCGCTCTAACATCAATACGCCAGAGACACGTAATAACAAGTAAGTCATCAAAATAGGCGAGACGATTGTTAAAACGCCGCCTGATGTTGAGAGAGCCAAAAGAAACAATCCCCACCACACCATTGAATCGCCAAAATAATTTGGATGCCGTGTATATTTCCACAAACCAGTGTTCAACACTTTGCCTTTGTTTTCAGGATTAGCTTTAAATCGTGAGAGTTGCCAATCTCCAACAGCCTCAAAAAACAAACCAATACCCCACACCACAACGCCTAGTACATCAAAAACCGTCAAATAAGCCGGTGTATCATGATATTGAGCAGCTAATAATGGTAACGACACAATCCAAGCGATGAGACCTTGTAACAAAAATACTTGAAAAAAGCTAAACCACCAGTAACGCCGCACGCCATAACGTTCACGAAAGCGTTGATAGCGAAAATCCTCGCCTTTACCCCAGTTACGTACGGTAATATGAAGCGATAAGCGACCGCCCCAAATCAGCGTCAAAATCAAAATAAGCCACTTGCGTGTATCATAACCATTTTCCGTCAACATAAAATAAACAATAGCGGCAATGATATAAGTGATACCCCATACCATATCAACAATGCTTGCATTTGTTATCCACACGCTCATTAACCAAACAGCTGTCATGAATAACACAATTGCGCCCAAACCGATGATATATATTTCTAAGAAACTCATATTTTTCCCTAAATACGCTTCACAAATTGACTATAATTATAAATTGTTCAAAGTACCGAACATTGAGGGCAGATGTCATGGTAAAAAACATCTTTATTAACCTTTTACGGTTACCGATACTCGCAATTTGGCGATTAATGGGATGGCGTGCTATCGGTGATATGCCTCCTTACGACAAATTTGTTTTAGCTGCAGCACCACATACATCCAACTGGGATTATATTATCATGCTGGGATTAGCAGCACATTACAAACGCCGCCCTAAAACAATTGTAAAAGATAAATTACTAAAATGGTTCATCATTGGGCGGTTTATCCGATGGTTTGGTGGTGTTCCCGTTGCCCGATCACATTCGGAAAATACTATTCAACAAGTTGTACAATGGTTTGATCAACATGAAAAAATGATTTTAGTACTTGCCCCAGAAGGCACACGGAAAAAAGTTCCTTATTGGCGCAGCGGATTCTATTATATGGCGTATGAGGCAGGGGTACCAATTGTACTTGGGTTCTTAGATTATAAAAACAAACAAGCCGGATTCGGTGAAGTTATCCATCCGTCCGGCGATATTCATGCAGATATGGAACGTATACGTGCATTTTACCAGCAACATGGATATGGTAAATATCCTGAGAACGCTAGTGATGTTCGCTTAAAAGATGAGTTATAAGCCAATCATCTTAATAATAATCATAATCCTTGCCAGCATAAAAGCAGCGATCACACAACGCAAAGCGGTGGTTACGTGGTAAACGTCGTCCACATTTACGGCAGCGGCGTAGTGTATCAATTTTTTGCAATAGCGCATCATCAATCTGTGATGACCAAAATAATCTTGCCTCACGGATTTCCATCATATCGGCTGCATGTGCCTGGAACTCGCGTCGGCTACCCAACCACAAATAAACGTCAGCGCAAGCGATACAATCTTCGGCAGTTTCCAGATCAACACTACTTTTGATATAGCGGGGTGGAGCTGGCGGTTTAGGCATATATCCACCTTGAATAATTGCCATAGCACAATTATGCCAATAAGCGCGGCTGCTCTGGCGCGTTGGAGCATTGACTAACTTTAATGCAGCATCTAGCCCTAACTGATTAACTTGTTGATCGGTTAACATAGCAGCAAGTTCAATGCGCTCAGTCATATCAGCTGTTTTGATAATATCTCGTAAACTATCCGGGATAGATTGTAATGATGCCCATTGCTGGAGCCGTTCATGTAAACTCCCAGGTATCATCATTAAATCTTCCACGGATGGTGCAACACGAGCATACGTCAGCGGTTTTAGCTCTTCATAGAACAATTTTCGAAGTATATCATGATCTTCTCTCCGTACTGCTGCAACTTCGCCTGATTCAGCGTAGCCATAGCGTCCAGCACGCCCACCAATTTGCTGTACTTCAGAAGGATTCAATAATCGAACATCAGTCCCATCAAATTTTTCAATTTCATAAAATACAACGCGATCCGCTGGTAAATTTAACCCCATGCCAACAGCATCCGTTGCAACACAAATCTCTGTTTCTCCCGAAGCAAAACGATCTGCTTGTCTTCGACGAACCTCTGGCGGGAGGCTGCCATAAACGACCGAAACCCTGCGCCCCATATCTTCCAACTCAGTTTTAAGATGCAACACCATCTTACGAGAAAACGCGACTAAAATTGTTTGTTTTGGCAGTTCATCTAATGCAATATGTCGTTCTGCAAATTGAATAGGTGTTAGCCGTTTATGACGAACGATATCAATTGGAATAGCCGCTTCATTTGCCAGGCGTGTAATCAGTGTTTCTGCTATATCCGGCGCGATAACATGAATTTGAGGCGAGCGTGCTTGCATCATGGCTTGCGTCCATGCCCAACCCCGATCTGAATCAGCCAACATCTGCGCTTCATCAATAACAACACATTCACCACTTTCTGTAGGATTAAACATTTCGATTGTGGCAGCGGTAATACAAGCACCTTCTACCGGAATATATTCCTCACCAGTAAGCAGATTACATGGGACACCACGCTGATTTAAACGATCAAAAATTTCAAAAGCTAATAGACGTAATGGAGCAAGATACCATCCACTACCAGCTTGTGTTAGGGTATTCAATGCATCATGCGTCTTACCACTATTCGGTGGTCCGACATGTAATGTAATCTGTTGGTCAATCCGTGCATCATGCTTCCAAGTAGGGAACGCAGCGACCAAACGCGCCCGTAGTTCTTCACGACGACGGCGTTCAGCTTCTTGTTGCTCACGTATAATACGCAAACGCTCCGCTTTTTCTGCTTCACGTTTACGACGTTGCTCTTCATTTATCTGCAACAAGCGCGTTTTGTAGATATGATACTGATCCGGCAATTCCCACATTCCGCGCACCATCCCCCAGGGGACATCAGCTGAATAATGTTTTAGACGCTTTAAACGCCGTCGAATTGTCGAATAACTTCGGTTACACAACAACATGAGATCACGCGCACGAACAATTTCAAAAGCGGTAATTTGCTCAAGTCGTTCGTCATCTTGTAAAGCAAGTTCAATATCTTTAGCATGAATGCGATACGTCCCTTCAGGATCAATGAAATAAGACAAGATGTTTTGGCGCATCGCTTTGCGGATAGTTTCTTTACGTAAATTAAGACGTTGTGCAGCTTGATTAATTGAATAAGTCCTTGCAACAACCTGAGCGCGATTTGTTGCACCGTCTTTTGCCCCGGTACGCAGCACATTATGGCAAAGTGTCAGAGTCTGCCCCCAAGCTTGATCCATCGCCTGGTCAATCGCTTTTTGCGCCAACTTACGTGCTGAATCAACATTCATTGATTTTAAGTAAATCCAACTTCCCCCATTATATTGTGGAAACTTTGTTGGTATGGTGAAAGTTGCCAATCCCCCCATCTGTATCAATGATTGTAGTTGATCATCGCCGAAAATTTCGATCAAATCACGTTGATGCATTGGGCTTTGTGCCAGCATATTTAGCAAGTGTTCACGCTGAGGTTGCAGTTGATTAAGGCGTAGTATTTCTTGGATTGTCGACTGGCTCAATCGTAATGGATCATAGACGATATAATCCAATTGGGCTAATACATTAACTTGCAACAAATCATCAAGAATTGATTCAAGATCAGGATGCGTTATTAATTCATCCCGTTTAATGTAACCTGGCGTATTTTGAATCTTATAAAGCAGTTCAATATACGGTTTAGGCGCATGGCTTTGTTCTAGTTGTTTTTGCCGCTCTATCAATCGTTCAGTAATCGGACGATCAGGCAGCCAACCATCTTTTAAGATAGGGGGGAGTTCTGGTTTGCACCATGTAACAAGGTCATTGAATTTCTCAATAGTTAAGCGCGTGGTATCAAGATAAAAATTCTCATGCCGCACAACACAAGACCCTGCTAGCATCCGATCCATTATAGTCTTTTTGCGAAGCAGTACCCGCTTAATAAGTTCATCACGACTGATAAAACCTTCTGGAATGCGCTCAAGAATGGCTTGGATTAATTCTACAGTGGGTGTTAATTTCATCGAATACGAAGTGTTCCTAATCAATAACTCGCGTTTTATAAAAACCTCTGTATCTAAGAAGCATCTTAACACACTTATCAGATGATAGAATAGTATAAGAGATGTTTTTTTCAATACAAAAGGATTTTTCATGCAATGGGTAGAATGTGTGCCCAACTTTTCTGAAGGTAAACGCCCCGAAATTATTCAAGAAATTATTAGCAGTATCACAGGGGTGACGTTATTAGGCTATGAGAGTGACCCAGACCACAACCGTACTGTTGTTACGTTTGTTGGGCAACCTGAGGCTGTTTTAGAAGCTGCTTATAATGCGATTGCTACAGCAGCACGTCTAATTGATATGGAGCATCACCAGGGGCAACATCCTCGTTTGGGGGCAACGGATGTTGTCCCATTTATCCCTATTGAAGGAGTAACCATGCAAGATTGTGTTGATCTAGCACGACGGTTAGGTCAGCGTGTGGGGGCAGAGTTGGATATCCCTGTTTATCTTTATGAAGCAGCTGCAACACGCCCAGATAGGCAGAATTTGGCAGATATTCGACGAGGTGAGTATGAATCATTAAAACAAGACATCCTTACCAACCCAGACCGCCAGCCTGATTTTGGACCAGCACGACTAGGTAAAGCAGGTGCTGTTGTTATTGGTGCCCGTGCACCACTTATTGCTTACAATGTTTATTTAACAACCGACAATATAGAAATTGCTAAGGAGATTGCGCGATCGATCCGTCATTCATCCGGTGGGTTACGTTTCGTCAAGGCGATTGGATTATTGGTTAAGGGTAAGGCACAAGTATCCATGAACTTGACCAACCACACACATACACCAATTCACCGCGTTGTCGAAATGATCCGCCGTGAAGCAGCACGATATGGCGTTAGTGTTGAAAGCAGTGAACTTGTCGGGTTGATTCCACAACAAGCTCTTTTTGATTCAGCACAATGGTACCTTCAGTTGGATAACTTTCAGTCCGAACGTGTTCTAGAAATCCAATTGAAGCAAAAACTGCATCATAATGACAGCTTTTTAAATGAACTTGCCAGTGACAATCCTACGCCAGGGGGTGGTTCGGCGGCAGCATACAGCGGTGCGATGGCAGCCAGCCTCATAACAATGGTTGCTCGCCTGACAAGCAACAAACATCAAGATCAAGCCGTTGTTAATCGCATGTCGGAAGTTGTGCAGATTGCCACACAGTTACGTGCAGCCCTACAAGCAAATGTTCAACGTGATGCAACTACGTTCAAGGCTGTGATAGAAGCGTTCCAGATGCCTAAATCAACCGAGGCTGAACTATCCGCTCGCCAGAAAGCAATTGAAGATAGGATGATGATTGCAGGGGAAGTTCCGCTAGAAACAGCGTCTTATGCCAATACAATACTCGCCTTAGCCGCAGAAGTTGCTGAAATTGGTCATGTCAATGCAATCACAGACGCGGCTTGTGCCGGCTCATTAGCACTCACCAGTATTTATGCCGCAGGACTCAATGTCCGAATTAATGCCAAACGTGTTGATCCGTTCCTTGCCAATCGCTGGGAACAAACACTCATAGAAATTGAGAGACAAGCAGAAGGTTATATGGCACGCATTAACACAGCCTTAGCGGAAAAAGGGGGACTCTAAAATGCTTTTTGAACTCACAACACGCCCAAATCCCGACGTGTTTTACCATCGGGATGATCCTAACGACATTCGGTTAGGGGAACTTATTTCATTTGACCCAACAGATTATGAACGAGCAAAGGTTATTATACTTGGTTGCCCACAAGATGAAGGTGTTCAACGTAACCAAGGGCGCGTTGGCGCAAGATACGCACCAGATGCTATCCGCCGCGCCTTCTACCGCCTCTCTCCACTTGGCATTCATCCTGAAATCATTTTTGACATCGGTGACACTCGCGTACAAACTACACTAGAGGAAACCCATGCCATACACCAGCAAGTTGTTCAGCAGATCATTCAAGATAACAAAAAGCTGATTGTCTTGGGAGGTGGTAATGACATATCATATCCTGATTGTGCCGGGCTGGCTCAGGCAGTTATAGGTAACGTTGCAGCATTCAATATTGATGCACATTTTGATGTCCGTGCGGATACCCCCTGTAATAGCGGGACACCGTACCGGCAACTGTTAGAAGGTGCATATATCCAACCGGAAAATTTTTATGAAATGGGTTATCACCCTTTTGCAAACTCCCCTGTCTATCTGCAATACCTTAAACAACTCGGTGTGAACATCCACAGTTTAGAGAACTTACGCTCAGTTGGCGTTAAGACTAAATTTGAGCATATTCTCAATGAACTTGAACATATACAAGCGATCTTTTGGGGAATTGATATGGATGCCATCCATGCAGCAGAAGCACCAGGTGTCAGCGCACCAAACTCGCTTGGTTTAACCGGTCATGAATTATGTCAAATCATAAGCTTAGCTGGATACGATAAACGAACTCATCTCATTGAATTTACTGAGGTTAACCCAACGTACGACATTGATGAACGAACATCTAAGCTTGTTGCAATTGCGATATACCATTATCTGGCTACCCTGGCTACAATCAAGTCGTAAAAGAATGTTTTTTCATATCAATAAGGATTTTTTAGAATGAGCCGAATTATTCATCCTCCTCGTGGAACAACATTAACCTGTAAGAATTGGCAAATTGAAGCCGCCTATCGGATGATCCAACACAATCTTGATCCACAAGTCGCATTTGATCCTGAAAACTTAATTGTCTATGGTGGACGCGGCAAAGCTGCCCGCAACTGGGAATCATTCGATGCTATTCTGGATTCTCTCAAGAACTTAGAACCGGACGAAACGCTACTTGTACAATCTGGTAAACCTGTTGCCATCTTTCGAACACATCCAGATGCCCCTCGTGTGTTAATCGCCAATAGCAACATCGTGCCTGCTTGGGCAACACAATCAAATTTTGATAAATGGGAACGTGATGGGCTGATTATGTATGGACAGATGACTGCCGGTAGCTGGATTTACATCGGCACACAAGGCATTTTGCAAGGTACTTATGAGACATTCGGTTCCCTTGCTCGTCAACAAGG
>RFHA01000349.1 GCA_003696565.1 Chloroflexota bacterium | reverse complement strand
GGATTCCTTTTTTGTTCTTCTATTGGGTTGATGTTGTGTCGTGATGGGGTTTGCTGCCCATCCATTTATATGGATGCGGCCTCAAGCCGTTTTCTTTCTTTAACCGGAGTTCGGAATTAGAACGTAGATACCGCAGATAACGCTGATTTTTTCTTGTTCTTAAAATATCGGCCTGTGAATCAATGATTAATCTGCGTTTATTGGGTAAATCTGCGTCCTTAAAATATGTAAAAACTGACTTTATAAAGCGCTATTCTGTTACAGCATCTTAAACTTTTCCAGGCAATCTATTTTTTGTTGATGTACCATATCAGATATTGTGTGGCAGAACCGGATACGCATTTTTGCATAAATTTACAGGGAGCGTGAAGATTAGCTGCCTAACACATGCAGCAGATCGCGAGATCGGAGATCACTCATGATTTAAAGATTTGATCAGCAAAGATGTTTCGTCTGTCAAGGAGATGGGTTCTCAAGCCTGTTGAAGTTGGCGTTAGCCCGTAAAGCGTAGATCGGTGGAGTCGTTTTGAAATCTCGATTCAATTTACACGGTTCAATTTGGCGTAAAATGATTTTTTTTCTTGGCATGCTGTTTCTTCTCTGGAACATCATTCTGATGTGGCAAATCTATTCCTTTCCATTAACCTCTGCCCCTGCTTCAGCCGATGCGGCCATTGTCTTAGGTGCAGCCGTTTGGAACGGTCAGCCATCGCCAGTTTTTGAGGAAAGAATCAAACACAGCATATTTCTTTTTCAATCAGGGCAGGTAGAGTATCTTATTTTTACCGGAGGCTTTGGCAAACATGATACGATTGCAGAATCTGAAGCAGCCCGTGCTTATGCCATAAACGAAGGTGTTCCCTCGGATAATATTCTCATTGAGACCAACTCACATACCACGTATGAGAACCTGTATGAATCGTGTAAACTTATGAGCAATGCGAATATGCAAAAAGCAATCATCGTCAGTGATCCGTTACACATGAAAAGAGCGATGAGAATTGCCTTGGATATCGGCATTGATGCTCAACCTTCCCCTACCCCAACTACGCGGTATCAGACATGGCGAAGTAAATCTGGTTCTCTTGTGTATGAACTATTTTTCTATGTTTTGCACTTGGGGGCTAAAGCGGCTGGTTTTGTAGCGGAGTGTCCGGGCTAAGCGGGCGAGACGCCTACACTCCATCAACGAAAAATCTGGTCATTCCCCATTCACCCATTCACATTCACCACTTCTGTTGACAAAAAACAGTACCCAATTTTATACTACGCCCATGTCAGTGACCGTAGTTGGGGCTTATGCCGAAAGCGTTTTGCATAACAGCCAGAAATTCATTTTATATTGAGCATTTGGCAGCAATGACACCTTTTTAGAAAATTTATGCCGAATCATATTCCGCACAAGATGATTTTCCCCAAGCTTATGCTGACAATTGTTTCTATTGAATAATATGTTAGGGCGGCTTATGTAAAGTCGAGATATACCGAATAGCAAGAATCTTGGTAAATCAAGGCCACTCTGCAAACCAAAACGCCACCCTAACAATAGCTTAAAGCTGACGCACCAAAGAAAGCGAGCGCGCAGCTTAAGCAACTGAACGGCGGACGCAAAATTTTGCCTTATGATATTTGACTTTTCCCCAAAGGCGAGGATACTTATAGTCATCATGAAAAACCTAAAAACAACTCCGCGTCAACTAACATTTCAACTTGATACAAAATCTAATAATGGAAATACCGATCCAAGAATCTCATATAACAAGATTCCTGTAATGAAATCTACTTTTAAAGCTGGCTTGGATCAGCCAGTTCACAGGTGGTTTCGGCTGACCCCAAGCTTTGGTCCTGATTTAGTAAGAGAAATGTTGGTTTCAATGAATTACAAGAAAGGTGATACCGTTCTCGATCCGTTCGCAGGTGCAAGTACTACTCTAATAGAGTGTGCTTTGAATGGTATTGATTGCTTTGGCTTTGAAATAAATCCTTTCTTGCACTTTGTTGGTTCTACATGCCTTAATTGGTCGGTGGATCCTAGTCAACTAGAGAACCTTCTTTGCAAAGTAAAGAATCACTTTCAAACGTCTTTGAAATTTTTTTCCATTACAGATTTAGGTTCTGGCAAATTGCCGATTCCGAAGATTCATAATCCATTTCGTTGGTGGAGAAAAGATGTTCTTTACGAATTAGTAGTCTTAAGAGAAACAATAAAGTCTATTGATTGTGATAAAGACGAAAAAAACTTACTCTTGTTAGGTTTGGCAGCCGCTTTGGTTCCTGATTTAACTAATGTCACTTTAGGCCGCCTACAACTACATTTTATTGATCGTGATAATGATAATATAGAAGTATGGCCTACTTTTGAAAGACAAATCAAAGAGATTATAGAGGATATTACAACTATTAGTCATGGGCCATTTGGAACAGCATCCCTATATCATACAGACGCAACAAACCCATCAATAAAAGTGCCAAATAAGGCGAATTTAGTAATTACCTCACCACCATACCCGAATCGATATAGTTACGTTTGGAACACAAGACCCCACTTATATTTTTTAGAAATTTTCGACACCCCAAAACAAGCTGGCACTTTAGATATGAAAACAATTGGTGGCACGTGGGGTTCTGCAACCTCATCTTTAGCAAAGGGTAAGGTTGAAGCAGATTTCCCCGTTATAGACAAAGTTGTCATGCCTGTTGCGCGGAAAATCCGAGAACAAGAAAACGGCAATCTCATGGCTAACTACATGACCAAATACTTCAATTTAATTGGTCATCAAATTACAGCCATGGAACCATTTGTCAGTAATGATGTGCGTATCGCTTATGTTGTTGGATGTTCTCGGTTAAAGGGGGTTTATGTTGAAACTGATGTTATGCTTGCAAATTTAATTGAGGGACTTGGTCTTGGGTATAAAGTTTCAAGCATCGAAAGGATTCGCAAACGGAATAGTGGGAAAAATTTATACGAAACAATAGTGTATGCCTCAAAGTAATTACGTTAAGCGACCCCCATTTTGAAAGGCCGGAGAACTCAACAATGTATCCATCATTGATCTAATCTCCATGTCTATTTCAGCTTTAATTTTTGGTTGATCAAGAATTTCAGCAAAATTCATGCCAATAAGCTCTAGCATAAAAACTTCGGCCTCACTTCCTATAAGAAAACTCCAGCCCGCTCTTGTTAATCTTTCAATAGCCTCTTGTCTTGGGCTAATTTCAGAAAAAATCAGATAAATAGGAAAAAGATTACGCTCTTGTAATTTTTCTGCCATAGTCACATCTTTTCGAAGGCGCGAACTATCGTTAGGATTAAAATTATATCGAATTTCTATACCTAATCCTGCAACGGAATCATCAAAATCTTTTATCCGTGCTGAAACTACTTGTAATAGATGTTCATCATCAATTTTGTTTAGCAACTCACGTTTAATACCAATATCAAGTTCAAGTCTACCAAACTTCAACACGACATCTTTTCTATCAAGGTTAAATCGCGCACCAGCTAAAATTCGTGGGATTTTATCGTAAATCTCACCTAATCTACGACCAATGCTTATGCTAATTCTTCCCATTAACCTGACCAAAACATATTCAGGAATTGCAAGCCCAAATTTTGAATAGACTGGGTCTGATTGCAGTTGTTTTAACTCTGAATAATAATTTTGCTCACTAAAATCATTTTCTATCTTTACACGCCACCCATTAAGATGATGTCGCAATTCATCTAGAAACCGTTGCTCGATTATACTTTTTGAAGGGGAGATGCTCATTTAATCTCCATAAACATTTGTATGGGGTCTACGTTTAAGGCTTTTGCTAAACGCTCAACATTCCGAAGGCTTATGTTCCTTTCACCACGTTCTACAGAACCTACATAAGTGCGGTGTAACCCTGCCCGACTAGCAAGTTCTTCTTGAGTCAAGTTTGCTGCCTCTCGCAAATGTTTTAGATTTAGTGCAAATTTTTCATTTAAGTTCACATGGATAATCTTCCGGTAAAGATGACAATAAGTCTACAGACAATAAGTAGCGTGCGCCGCCTAACAGGGCTTGCAGCCGACCTGCGAGATCGGTTTCTTTTGAAGGTTTTAGTGATTTCGCTAGTTGTTAGCTAATCCCTCGCAGGCGGCTGAAGCAGGCGTTAGTTCTGTGATTTCCGGGGGAGGTGGGGGGCTGGAATGTTAATGAATGATTTGAAACACGGCCGTTTCCCGTTGCCATCTTCCTCCCCTTTCGTT
>RFHA01000348.1 GCA_003696565.1 Chloroflexota bacterium | reverse complement strand
TTCTTGAGTGCGCCAGCGGCTAATCGTCAGATTAACAATGAGGTGCCATTGGTTTATACCGAGCAAAACGGTATCCTGCATTATGAAATTGATTTTGATGCATTTGAAGCCGCCATCAATCCAAGCACTCGCACATTCTTATTATGCCACCCGCATAATCCTACCGGGCGTATTTGGTCTACGGATGAGCTGAAACAAATAGGGGAACTGTGCCTCGAACACGACATCGTTGTTGTTTCTGATGAGATACACTGTGATCTTGTCTTTGAGCAGCATACCCCAATGGCAACCATCTCACCAGAAATCGCACAAAACACCATTACCTTGATGGCACCAAGTAAAACATATAATATTCCAAGTATGGGGTTTTCTTTTGCTATTATCCAAAATCCTGAATTGCGCCAACGCTTCCAAATGGCAGAAATGGGAGTTGTGCCGCATGTGGGAGTTATGGGATACACAGCGGCTTTAGCAGCCTATCAGTATGGTGATGATTGGTTGCAAGCTGTTATCGATTATTTGCGTTCTAGTCGTGATTTAGTGACAGAGTTTTTTCAGGAATATCTCCCTCAAATTAAACTGACCATACCACAAGGCACCTATTTAACTTGGTTGGATACACGTCAATTCGCTATGGATGTGCCTGCTCAAGGTTTTGAACAGTGGATTGATCCTTTTTTCTTGCGTCAGGCACGTGTCGCATTAAATAAAGGCGCGTTGTTTGGCAAACCTGGTGAAGGCTTTGCTCGTCTTAATTTTGCAACTTCCCGTTCACTATTATTACAAGCACTTGATCGAATGCGCGATGCAGTGGAGCGTTATGCCACACAGAAGTGAATTTATTAATGGTGTCAAAGATACTTTGCCGCTTATTATTGGGGCAATCCCATTTGGAATTGCTTTTGGCGTGTTAGGTGTGACGGAAGCGGGATTATCACCGGCAGCAACAATTGGAATGTCGTTATTTGTGTTTGCTGGTTCGGCGCAATTTATTGCAGCGGGTCTGTTGGCACAAAATGCTGGTATTGCCCTTATCGTCTTGACAACGTGGATTGTCAACGTGCGTCATGTGCTATACGGAGCTTCGCTTGGTGTATATGTTCGGCAGTTATCTCAACGATGGCTCCTTCCACTGGCTTTTTGGCTTACAGATGAGACTTATGCTGTTGTCATTCGCCGTTATACTCGTGCAGATGACATAGCGCATAAACATTGGTATTTTCTCGGTTCAGCTGTTGCCATGTATACAAACTGGCAGCTTTGTACGATGATTGGCATTATCGCTGGCAGCCAACTTGAAGGGGTAGCAGAGTGGGGGTTAGATTTTGCGATGGTTGTGACATTTATTGGCATTGTTGTCCCTTTAGTTATTAATCGCCCTCTGCTGGTTTGCGCAATTGTTGCTGGATTCAGCGCATTATTGCTAGATGGTATACCACACCGCTTAGGGTTAGTTATCGCTGCTATCATTGGGATGCTCGCTGGCTATTTTGTTGAGACGTATATGATTGACACATCCAAAAGAGTGGAAAAAACAACATGAATCAGGCTTTGTTGATTTTGGGCATGTTCGTAGCGACATTCACATCTCGTTACCCACCAATGGTAATTGCTGGGCGGACTCAACTCCCACAACCACTTCTTCATCTGTTAAAGTATGTACCAATTGCCGTGCTGACGGCAATTATCGTACCAGAGATGTTTATGCCAAATGATACCTTAGACATAAGCCTTAATAACGCACATCTGATGGCGGGGATGAT
>RFHA01000055.1 GCA_003696565.1 Chloroflexota bacterium | reverse complement strand
CGGCTACCGGGCGGGCAGTGGCCCCAACGAGCTAACCGACCATGCCTACACCAGCCAGCGGGAGAACATGGACATTGGCCTGTACGACTACAATGCCCGCTACTACGCCCCCACCCTGGCCCGCTTCCTCTCCCCCGATACCCTCATCCCCGACCCGGCCAACCCGCAAGCCTTTAACCGGTACAGCTACGTCGAAAACCGGCCCCTCAACTTCAATGACCCAACGGGACATTGTGCAAACGAATTTTTTGATACAGACTGTTGGGACGAATATGATGCTTTGGTCAATCAATTCAAGGCAAACGATTACACCGAAGAGCAAATCCTTGACTTGATAGGCACAGGTGAAGATTATGTGTACAAAGGCATGCGAACCATAGACATTTTTGACCGTTACCGCAATTGCGGTAGTGATTTTGACTGCTCAAACAAATCCCCCAGTATGTGTTATGATGGGAATGGCAGTTATCCTTGCAATCAACATAATAGATATCGCCCTTGTCAATATTGGCAACCTTGTTATCAAGATGAACATTTCACTATTTATCGAGAAGGTAGAGTTTTATTTTATACGCCAGAGTCTGTACAAGGACATGGCCCAAAGGTTGAGACTCCTGATTTTATTTGCGTAGGTGTCTGTATTGCTGCAAGAATCCATCCCGAAAGCTCAAATGGAGAGACATCATTAGAAGTTATGCAAGTAGGGCTTGGTAGTGGGGCGGGAGTCTCACTTGGCGATTTTTCTTTGGATGCAGCTGTTATCATTACTGTATACTCAGCAAAAGATGATTTAGGGAACAAAACAAATGGCTATGCTTTAACTGTTTCCTTTGATCTTGTTTTTTTGGGGTACCAAAGGACATCTGCATACAGAAGATAAGTATCAAGCTTGTCTAGCTAATGAGAAATCTCCATGTTGAACATCTAGAGGATATGCTTATTGATTTTCTAAATTCAAATTGGGATTGACCATGTTCAAAGTGAATAAATGTTGTATCAAAATGGGCTTTGTTTTTTCTGTGACCGGATCGTTTTTTCTGGAATTATGGGATATTTTATTGTATCTTATATTTCCAACTCGTTTCTCAGACGTGGATAATTTAGCTACCCTTATAATCTATCCCAATCTCTTTGACTGGTCAGACATTTTTGATTGGGCAATAGTAGTCGTTTTTTTTCTAATGATTCCGATGCTTGCCTTTTTGGTAGCAAAAATTGTGGAATTAATTGGTGATGCTAATTTATGTGGTGATTCAGCAACTTGGCGGTGGGTATTGATGGGATTCATTGTGGGATTAGGCGAACCAATTCATGAAATTAAACCACAATTGGGAAGCTTGCTGTTATTTACATTACTGGTTACTTTCTATTGGGGGTGTTTTCACAAATGGCCCCCCAAACATCTAACCAAGAACTGACTTTTCTGCTCTGACCAGCTTTTCCAAGCTTGTTCTTATGACCAGAGTACAGGGACTAGTGTTTGTAATATATGACCGTCAAAACCACTGCCGGATAAACAGCTTAGTTTGTATAACTACAATGCCCGCTACTACGCCCCCACCCTGGCCCGCTTCCTCTCCCCCGACACCCTCATCCCCGACCCCGCCAACCCGCAGAGCTTCAACCGGTACAGCTACGTCGAAAACCGGCCCCTCAACTTCAATGACCCAACGGGGCATTGTGTAGAAAACTATGCTGACAAAGACGATGAGTTGCTCGCTTATTGCCGGGATTCTGTTTTGGAATTAGCTCGTTTTTGGGCTGAAAATTATGAGGAAGATTTTACTGAGTATGTACAATGGCTGATGATGTACGCCGACATAGACCTTGTCCTTGATACATACACTCAATTTGGATTGGACCCATTACCTGACAATCCGGTAGAGATTCGGCAACAGCAATGGGAAGGCTGCATTCCTTTACAAGGTGGCGTTTTAAACTGCCCTCCAGAAGGTGGTTGGCCTGAATATTACCCAATGCCTGATGGAAATTGGTATATCAAAATTAGTGCAGGCCCATTGGCTTATAATTCTGACAAGCAACTTGAACTTGGTGAAGAGGTGATTTTCTGTCCAGGTGCTTGTATTGGTGGTGAATTTGATATGCAATTTAACTTACAAAATGTACAAGACCCCAAGATAGATTTTGAGTATATTAGAGGGGTAGGAACCGGATCGACTTTTAAGGCCGGTTTGAACCCGTACGGACTCCTCGTTATGATTGGCAGAGCTACAAATATGAGTGGAGAGAGTAAAGATTTTGTTCGAGCAACCGTTGTTGACGTATCTATCGAAATTGGATTCAAATATAGGTAAAAACACTGTTTATTATGCCCGCCATGGACGTAGGTGACGGTAACGTCATTTCGGCCAATGGGGAAACTTTTATGCCCTGAAGCGGAAAGCTTCTTCACTTCGTAGGGTTTCAGACTGATATTAGTCAAGGTTTTACACCATTTACCTATTCGACATCATTAAAAAATGGAGATGAAAAATGCGCAAAGTTCCTATATGGTTAGTAATACCGACAATTCTCTGTGCGTATTTAAATGTTTATGTCATTAAAGACTCAATAGCACTAAAAGTCGGTGGAATTATATTGATCCTTATTGTAGTAATCATTTACGCAAGAGACGTTTGGAAATGGTTGAGACAAGACCAATCTTAGATAAAGGTGTAGGGGGGCAAATTCATTGAACAAAATTTTGTTGCGAAATAATAAAGCGACTCCCATCATCAAAACCACGAAACAGACAATTTTTAAGGTGAGGCAAAGTTAAGGTGATGGGGCGGAACGACACCCACAGTAACTTCGCCCAGGCGTGAGATGTGGAAAACCGGCTGATCAGCGTGAGGGAAACGACATACGACGAAACGACCACTTTCTTCTACGACACGACCGGAAACCGAATAAAAACGGTCCGACGCCAGCATCACCCACACCCCACCCCCTTATCCAATTACGAAAAGAAACAAGGACGGCCGCCCACTGTTAACCAACCGGTCCGGCAGTGCAACCCGCAGCGTGAAAGTAGAGGGGAATGGTAACTGTTTACCCCCATGCCAACCACCGCAAACGGCCGTATCCCATCCCAAATTGCGAGTTTTATGACGGCCGTAAACGAAACAGTGATTCAGCGGGTGACATACACTGTTGCTGGGCAGGCTACGGCCGTACCCCCATCCCCAATTGTGCGTGTTTTTTTGACGGCCGTAAGCGAAACAGTGATTCAGCGGGTGACATACAGCATCGCCGGGCAAGTTACGGCCCCATCCCCATCCCGAATTGTGCATGGTTTTTTGACGACCGTAGGCGAAACAGTGATTCTACGGGTGACATACAGCATTGCCAGGCAGGTTACGGCCGTAACAAGAGTACATCAGATTTAGAAAGGAACAGATGTCCTAAATCCGTGTCATCTGTGTTCATCTGTGTCCCCAAAAACCCGCCATGCCTCGTGGTAAAATACTGAGTGTACGTTAACAATGAACGGTTCTTTGACGGCCGT
>RFHA01000347.1 GCA_003696565.1 Chloroflexota bacterium | reverse complement strand
GTCCATCAACTCAATAAAATCATCTGGGGTATTGGCAAGTGTACGCTTGGGATTAAAGTCCGACAAACCATATCCAGGGCGGTCTGGCGTAATCATCCGCACACCTAACCGTATGGCAATGCTGGTATCTGGATGATGCATATAGCGTGACCCTGGATTACCATGAATAAACAAAACCGGCGTACCGGCTGAGTCACCATGAACACAATATCCTAAATTGCGCCCATCGCTTAATGTTATGATTTGATCGGCTATCATATATTCCCTAGTGCCTGAATCACCGTGTCTAGGTCTTTATCTCCCCGCCCGGATAAATTCACAAGAATGATTTGGTCACGGCGCATCTGAGGGGCACGCTTAATAACCTCCGCTACGGCGTGGGCACTTTCTAAGGCGGGGATAATGCCTTCTGTTTGGCTGAGAGTCTGGAAAGCCGCTAAGGTCTCCTCATCGGTAGCAAACGTATAAAATGCACGTTCATTCGCACGCAAATAGGCATGTTCAGGTCCAACAGATGCATAATCTAACCCGGCGGAAATACTGTGGGTGTGCATAATTTGCCCATTTTCATCTTGCATGACATATGATTTTGTACCGTGCAACACTCCGGGGCGACTGATGTTTAAATCCGCAAAGCGGGCAGCATGTTGTCCACTAGCAATGCCATGCCCACCAGCCTCCACACCGATCAAATCCACCGATTGATCATCACGGAAGGCATGGAACAAGCCAATTGCATTACTCCCGCCACCAACACACGCAACACATACATCTGGCAACCGCCCGGTCATTTCCTGGATTTGCTGGCGGGCTTCTACGCCGATCACACTTTGAAAATCCCGCACCATTCGTGGATACGGGTGTGGACCTAAAGCTGAGCCTAACAGATAAAATGTGTCGCGGACATTAGTCACCCAATCACGAATAGCTTCGTTGATAGCATCCTTCAATGTTTTACTACCGCTTTCTACTGGAATAACTTCCGCACCCAATAACTTCATTCTAAAAACATTCGGCTGTTGGCGGGCGATATCCACACTGCCCATATACACATGGCAATCTAAACCCAGTAATGCGGCAGCCGTCGCAGAAGCAACACCATGCTGCCCTGCACCTGTTTCTGCGATGACGCGCTGTTTTCCCATGCGTTTTGCCAGCAAAGCCTGCCCCAGTGCGTTGTTAATTTTATGCGCACCAGTATGGGCTAAATCCTCCCGTTTAAGGTAAATTTGTGCCCCGCCTAGTTTTTCGCTCAGACGCTTGGCATAAGTAACGGGAGTTGGTCTACCGGTGTATGTCCGTTGTAGGTAAGCCAATTCTTGCTGAAATGCGTCATCCTTCATCGCATCTTCATAAGCGGTAACTAACTCGTTCAAAGCGGGCACAAGTGTTTCTGGTACAAAACGCCCGCCAAACTCACCAAAATATCCCCGCTCATCTGGTACATTTGTCGTGTTTATATCAATATAAGCCATCCAATAAATCCCTTCTCAAATCAAAAGTGGTTTAACACTTCGCTTTATTCCCACTCAACAATCCTGCTACGGCGTTCCATCAAAACCGTGTCATGCCATATACCATCACGAAAGCCTATCCGCTCACGGATGCCAACCACACGAAAGCCACAAGCCTGATGTAGGTTGATACTCGCTTGATTTTGCGCCAAGATCACAGCTTGCAACGTCCATACCTGGTGCGCCTCTGAACAGGTGATTAACGCTTGTAGCAACGCCTTCCCCACACCTTGCCCACGCGCTTGTGGGTCAATGTAGATCATCACTTCATTAACCCCACGATACACAAACCGTGCCGAAGTCGCTGTAAGAGCAGTCCATCCCAGCACAACATCATTTTGACGCGCAACCAAGCGACAATATGGCAGAAATTTTTGATCTAATATGTGAGAATCCGGCACTTGTGTTTCAAAAGTAGCAATGCCTGTATCCACACCTGCCTGATAAATCCGGCGAACAGCATCCCAGTCCATCGCCGTCATTGGCTCAATTTTCATAGATGCTTCGCTGCCTGAATAAATGCCTGAACCTTTGCGTGATCTTTAACCCCTGGCTTGCCTTCTGGCTCAACCCCACTAGCGACATCCACCCCCCAGGGTTGAACAGCTTGGACACGTTCTGTAACATTTTCTGGCGTTAATCCACCAGCCAACATCAGGCGCGGCACAACCTCTTTAACAGCTAAAGCAATCTCCACACTGACTTGATCCCCGGTGCCCCCCCGCAAACTTGGATGATACGCATCTAATAAGAGCGAAGGGAGTTTTACCCGTGTGGGGAAGTGTTCCGCATAATATGTCACATCTTCCAGTGCCATTGTTTTATCAAGCGGTTGAATCGCTTTATAAGCAATCCCACGTAATTCGCGCAGCATGTCTTTTGATTCATCGCCGGAAAGTTGAGCAGCATTTAAGCCGACTTTGTTGGTAATGCGCGAGATATTGCTGACACTTTCGTTGACGAAAATCCCCACCAACACCGGACAAGCAGCACCTAATTCCTGCCGCAGCGTATCACAAAGGGTTTGTGCGGTTTCTACGTCAATATAACGCGGACTGTTTTTATAAAAATTAAAGCCCAGCATATCCGCCCCAGCTTCTGCGGCAAACCGTGCATCTTGTAATGTCGTGATTCCACAAATTTTGACGATCGTCATGATGTTATCACCTTAAATTCTGTTATCGCATTTGGCTGCTGAGTGTGCGCACCATCCCGGCAATATCCTCACTCTTGACCAAAGACTCCCCCACGAGGACAGCATGCGCCCCCGCCTGTGCCATTTGTAACACATCTGCTGCGCTATAAATACCACTTTCCGCAACCAATGTCACATTTTTGGGGATCATTTGCGCTAGGCGTGATGTTGTACGCAAATCGACATTGAAGGTTTTAAGGTCACGATTGTTCACACCGATAACCGTTGCCTCCAGTTTCAATGCGCGTTCCATCTCTATTTCATCATGGACTTCTACTAAAGCGGTCATCCCAAGTTGATAGATCAGTGCATAAAGCTCTGCTAGCAAGCCATCATCCAATGCTGCGACGATTAACAAAACAGCATCAGCCTCTGCGGCGCGCGCTTCATACACTTGATATGGATCAATAATAAAATCCTTGCGCAAAACTGGAATTTTAACCGCATCCCGAACTTGTGTGAGATAGTCCAAACTCCCCTGGAAAAACATTTCATCAGTCAGCACAGAAATAGCCGCTGCGCCATTTTGGGCATATGTTTTACCCAGCTTGACGGGATCAAAATCTTCAATCAACACCCCCTTACTTGGTGAGGCTTTTTTGACTTCCGCAATCAACGCCACCGTATCCCGCTGTAATGCCGCCGTAAAGTTGCGTGGCGCACAAGCGATTTTTGCCAAGTTTATCAGCTTATTGAGAGGGGTCTTGGCTTGCCTAGCTCGAATTTCGATCACTTTTTGCGCCAAGATTTTATCCAGAATTGTGTTTGTCGTTCGCATTCTATGCCAATCTCTGACTAAACTCAATTAATTTTTCCAGCTTTTCTAATGCCGCCCCACTATCGATAATCTCATTTGCCAGTTTAATCCCAGCGTTTAAATCTGCCGCCTTGCCACCCACCAACAATGCCGCGGCTGAATTCAACACAACAACATCGCGCTTTGCGCCGTGTATCTGATTACTCAGGATGCCGCGTAAAATTCGTGCGTTTTCCGGCGCGTCCCCGCCCAATAGATCATGGATATTTGCACCCTCAAACCCATAATCCAGCGGATCAAGGGTATAAGTCGTCACGATACCATCATTATAGTGGCTGACCTGGTTCGGTCCGGTGGTGGTCAGTTCATCTAGTCCGCCATAACCACTGACAACCATGGCAGACTTAGCCCCAAGATCGCCCAGCACATGCGCCAATAAATCTGTTAGATCAGGGGCGAACACCCCCATCAATTGCCGACGCGCCCCGGCAGGATTGGTTAATGGACCCAAAATATTGAAGATGGTGCGGATGCCCATCTGACGGCGGGGACCGACAACATATTTCATGGCAGGGTGTAACTTTTGAGCAAATAAAAACCCAACCCCTACTTCATTCACACACTCACCAACTTGTTCTGGCGTTAAATCTAAGTTTACACCCAACTCGCCCAAGACATCCGCACTGCCACACTTGCTTGACGCAGCACGATTGCCATGTTTTGCAACAGGAATTCCAGCACCAGCTGCCACAAATGCCACAGTCGTGCTGATATTAAATGTGCCAGATCGATCACCACCAGTGCCACATGTATCTAATAAATCAACCGCAGCAAACCGGGTAGGAACTCGTGCTGAATTAGCTCGCATCGCCATCGCACTTCCTGTGATCTCGCTTTGCGTTTCCCCTTTCATCCGCAAGCCCATCAAGTAAGAACCGATTTGCGCATCTGTCGCCTGCCCATTCATGATCTGATTCATAACCGCTTCGGCTTCATTTGCTTGCAAATGCCCAAACCGCCCAATAAGATCAATCGCCCGTTGTATATCCATTTGTTTCCTTTCTGACAAAGTATCTCTATAAACACGGGCTAGCCGTGTTCACTTTATTTCAGCAAAAATTGATTTTCAATAAAGTTCTGCAAAATACGTGGTCCGTAAGTCGTCAAGATGCTTTCTGGGTGGAACTGCACCCCTACCACAGGGTGCTCTTTATGGCGCAATGCCATAATTTCACCATCTTCTGTAAACCCAATAACTTGTAGACATTCCGGCATCGTGTCCTCCTCAACAATCAAGCTATGATAACGTGTCGCTTCAAAAGGACTCGGCACGCCAGTAAACAGCGGATCATGTTTGTGATAGACCATGCTCGTTTTACCATGCATCAACCGCCCAGCACGGTGTATCACACCACCATATGCCTGCCCAATGCACTGATGCCCCAAGCATACCCCTAAAATAGGTGTGCTTTCCCCCAGCTCACGGATGACATCCAAAGATACCCCCCCATCATCCGGTGTGCCTGGACCTGGTGAGATCACAATATGTGATGGGTTCATCGCACGGATATCTGCTAGCGTCGTTTGATCGTTACGCACGACACACAAATCCGCCCCCATCTCTCCCATCTGTTGGACTAAGTTATAGGTAAAACTATCGTAATTATCGATTACTAAGATCATATGTCTGCTCCACAACCATTTTTCGTTATATAACTCATTACATTACCGATCATCGCCACGTACATCCAACGGCATGTAACGGGCTTCCAACCCTTCTAAATGAGAAAGGTCGTTTATCGCCGTGGTTCGATACACCCCATTCTCATCACGCAAGACCGTTGTTACAGATGCATTTCCAAAATGAACATTTTCCAACTGTATATCCGGTATCAAATACTTAAGCATCATCACAATGCTAGAGGTATGACTAATGATCCCAACTGTCTCATGCTCAGAGGCGATTGCCTGGTCAATAATTTCTTGAAGAACTGCCTCCGCCCGCTGACGGACATCATTTAACGACTCACCGCCAGGAATGCGATAGTTATCCGGGTCTTGCAACATCTGGTAGTATTCTTCTTTGTACCACCCATGAATTTCTGGAACGGTCAAGCCTTGCCAATGCCCAATAGAACGCTCTCGCAAGCGTTGATCGAACACCGGCTCAAACCCTAAAGCCTCCGCTAAAATCACGGCTGTATCCACTGCCCGCCGGGTATCACTACTATATAATTTTGATATGCCCATGTTACGGATAAAGTTCGCTAAACGTTGTACCTGTACCCGCCCCAAATCATTGAGCGGAATGGCAACCCATCCCTGCCAACGCCCAACAAGATTCCAATCTGTTTCTCCTGGACGAATAAAAACCAGCCGTCTTAATGGCATTTTGCTCACTCCTGAATATCTCTAAGTTATTGATTATTCGCGGTTGTCTTGCCTTGTTTATGAATGCGTTTGCATCATCGTTGATGATAACTTATAAAAAGCTCATCAGCTAAAAGCAAAATTTTATGATGATGCTTATTGCGCCTACCCCTTATAACCAACAACCCATAACATCCAATTACATCAACCCTTGTTCAGCATAAGCGATAGCAACTGCCAAAGCTTTCGCTTTGTTGACTGTTTCTTCATATTCTGATGCCGGGTCGCTATCTGCCACAATACCAGCCCCGGCTTGAATATATACCTGATCACCCTGCATTAGCACCGCCCGGATAGTGATACAAGTATCCATTGATCCATCATAGCTAAAATACCCAACTGCCCCCCCATATGGTCCGCGCCGAGTTGTTTCTAGCTCGTCAATAATTTCCATAGCCCGAACTTTAGGTGCGCCGCTGAGTGTACCCGCCGGAAATGTCGCACGGAATAGATCAAACGCATTCATACCATCCCGAACTTTGCCCTCTACTTGGCTGACAATATGCATAACATGGCTATAACGTTCCACAATCATCATATCTGTCACTTTAACCGTGCCATATTCACTAACACGCCCAATATCATTGCGCCCTAAATCGATCAACATGACATGCTCAGCCCGTTCTTTAGGGTCATTCAGTAACTCTTGTTCTAAAGCACGGTCTTCTTCCTCAGTCTGTCCCCGTTTGCGTGTACCAGCAATGGGGCGTGTGGTTGCAATCCCATCTTCATAGCGCACCATCATCTCTGGAGAGGCACCTAACAAGGTGAAATCATTTCCAAAATTGAGATAAAACATATATGGTGACGGATTCAACGCCCGCACCGCCCGATAAATCATCAAGGGGGATGCGTTTGTTTTACGTGAGAAACGCTGTGATAACACAATTTGGAAGGCATCCCCCGCAGCGATATATTCTTTAGATTTTCGGACGTTTTCCTCAAATAGTTCCCGTGGGACATTTGAGACCAATTTATCATTCAACGGTGCTTGAGTATAAGGCACGCTAGGCAGTGGGTTACCCAATGCCACCACAACCTGATCAATCCGGCGCACCGCATCATTGTAAGCCGCATCAGGATCACCAGTATTATGCGCGTTCGCCAGCACAATCAACTGATGCTTGGCATGGTCAAAAATCACCAACGTATCCGGCAACATGAAGGCTGCATCCGGCACACCAAGTTCATCTGGGTTTTCATCTGGGAGGTGTTCAAAATAGCGTACGATATCATAAGTTAAGTAACCAACTGCCCCTCCTACCAAACGCGGCAACCCAGGCAACTTAACCGGAGTTACTTTATCCAACTCAGCTTGTAATGCATGGAGCGGGTCTTCACCAGGTTTTAGTGAGCGGGTCGTTGTTTCGCCATCTATTGTCATGGTCAGCTCACCGTTTTTAAAGCGCATCACCCCTTTAGGGTTCACCCCTAAAAAGGAATACCGTCCAACTTGCTCCCCACCTTCCACACTTTCCAATAAGAATGAAACATCACCCACTTTTGCCAACTTCATAAAGACGGATACTGGGGTCTCCAAATCCGCCAATAACCGACGATACACTGGAACAAGATCACCTTGTTTGAAATATTCATGAACGGCTTCCCGTGTTGGTGTAATATCTGTACGAATTCTTGATGCATAAACCATAATTAAATAACCTCCTGAATCAAAAAATCCCAACTCGTCACACAAGGACGAGAAGGGATTCCCGCGTTGCCACCTTGTTTCGTGTGGATTCACATCCATCACGCACTCAGTAGGTACAGACTAGTCTTAGCCGATACCCTGCGCTCTGATAACGGTGCGCCTCCGTCATAAGCTAATGAGCATGTGCCGTTCGCCTATGCAACTCCCTGGTCCATTCCAAACCCGCGTGTATACCATCTTCACAGCTACCGATGGCTCTCTGAATACCGTGTGAGCTTGTACTCTTCCAGATCAACGTCTTTGTAGCGTTATTCATTTTGTGGATATGCTATCGTGAATGGGCGATTGTGTCAAGCAGTTGAATCTGTCTGATCTCAAAATTTTTTATGTCGAAGATGATTCGATAGACTTCATCAATTGCTTGACATTCCCCAAACAGCAATTCCCCTGTGGATTACGCCAATCACAAGCACATTGCCCAGCTTGAATACCTGCATTAATATCATCTATCAGAGTCGCCTGGGTTGATTGTGCCACATGCTGATGAACATCACCACGTGTGTGTTGAAAACAATAACAAACTAGCACGTCATCTGCTTCCGGTTCTTTTTGATAAACACGCACGCGGATTTGATCCGTTGTAAAAGTTTGCTCACCATCCTCGCTGTAATAAACCACATCACAATCTGGATTAGCGCAAAACCGATATACAACATTACGAACGTGGCGTAGACTGATGGCTAAAAGTGATTTTACAGTTGCGCCATCAACACTACGTCCTTTCTGCTCACAAATTGGACAAGCTGTATTAAGCATGTGCATCAACCTCCTTAGGTAAACCATCTTTAATCAGGTGACAAACACAATGTTTCATTTCGATGTCTTCCGGCATTGTTAATCCAACTTGGTAAAGCCGTTTCAACTCGTTTTGCAGGTGGATTAGTTCAGCGATTCGGCTATTAATCTCCTCAATTTGTTGAGCAACTTTGTTCATCACAACCGAACAGGGTGCCTGATTTCGCTCACGTAATGCTAAAATTTCTGCAATATCATCAAGTGAAAAGTTCAACTGCCTTGCCTGCTTAATAAAACGCAACCGATCTATATCTGTGTCATCGTAAATACGATACCCATTTTCAGAGCGACGTGGTGCAGGCAATAATGCAATGCGTTCATAATATCGAATAGTTTGTGTTGAAACACCAGCAAACTGGCTCAATTTCCCAATTAAAAACATTATTTTGTCTCCTGGTTATCTCTATGCTAAACATTATAGTTACTATAAGGTCAAATGAGTAATAAATGAAAAAACATCAATTTTTTATAAAACCCTTTGCGATCCACTAAAATTCTTAGAGAATTGTGATTGAATACACCGCATCAAGCGTTCCTCTCTTGTCTCAAAAATAACGGAGACCTTAAACAGTGAATCGAGAAATCGCACAAATTTTTGAAAACATCGCGGATATGTTGCAGCTAAAAGGCGAAAACATCCACCGCTATTTATCCTACCGCCGCGCAGCCGAAACCATCCGCGATTTACCGCGTGACCTACGCGCCATTTCTGCAGAAGGCGGCTTAACGGATTTACCGAATATCGGCAAAACATTGGCGGATAAAATCAACGAATACATCGAAACGGGCAAGCTGGAATTTTACGAACGGCTCAAGGCGGAAATCCCGGAAAGCCTACTAGACATCATGCGGATTAATGGCGTGGGACCCAAAAAGGCAAAGCTGTTCTGGGATGAGCTAGGCATCACTACCGTCGCGGAACTCCAAGCCGCCGCCGAAAATAATCAATTGGCGGGGTTAAAAGGCATGGGCAGCAAAAGTCAACAAAAAATCTTGGATGGAATTCAGGCTCTATCCCGCCAAACAGGGCGCACGCCACTCGGCAAGGCACTCCCCGCCGCGCAAGCAATTCTGGATATACTGCTTGCCATGCCCCAGGTCATCAAAGGCGAAATTGCTGGCAGCATCCGCCGCGCCCGCCCCACCATTGGCGATGTGGATATTCTGGTCGCCGTGCAGGATATGAGCGACTCCGCGCCGATTATGCAGACGTTTGTAAGCATGGAAAATGTCGCTCGTATTCTCGGACAAGGCGAGACAAAATCCAGCGTGGAGCTTGTGAATGGGCTTCAGGTAGATGTGCGTGTGCTGCCGCTGGCACGTTGGGGAACAGGATTACAATATTTCACAGGTAGCCAAGCACATAATGTCAAAATCCGGCAGATTGCGCTCAATCAAGGATATAGCCTCAATGAACACGTCCTCAGCCCAGTGGATTCAAATGGCGACATCATCCCTGATGCGCCCAAGCTGACATTTGAAACGGAAGAAAGCCTGTATGAACAGCTAGGTTTAAGCTGGATTCCGCCTGAATTGCGTGAAGATATGGGCGAGATCGAAGCCGCTCAAACGCACTCACTTCCACATCTCATCACGCTGGATGATATTCAAGGGGATTTACACATGCACACCACATGGAGCGATGGCAAGCTCAGCGTGCGTGAGATGGCAGAAGCGGCATATCAGCGTGGATGTAAATACATCGTCATCACGGATCATTCGCGCAGCTTGGGCATTGCCAACGGCTTATCAATCGAACGGCTGTTAGCGCAGCAGGAAGAAGTCCGCCGCGTGGATGCCGAGATGAACGGCAAAATCCGCGTGTTTCATGGTACAGAAATGGACATCAACGCCGATGGCGGGTTGGATTTTCCCGACGAGATTTTAGAGCAATTGGATTTTGTAATCGCGTCGCTGCATGTTAGCTTGCGGCAGGATGAAGAGCAGATCACACGCCGTCTGCTGAATGCGATCCAGAATCCGCATGTGGATTTAATCGGGCATCCCCGCGCTCAACAAATCCCGCATCGTGAACCAGTTAAGGCAGATATGGATGCGATATTTGCAGCCGCCAAGCAACACAACACCGCGCTTGAGATTAATGCTAATCCCATACGGCTTGATTTAGAAGCGAACTATGCGCGCCGCGCCATCGAAATGGGTATCCTGCTAGCGATTAACACCGATGCACATCAGGCAGAACAGTTAGATTTAATGCACTATGGTATCCGAACCGCAAGACGGGGCTGGGTTACGCCAGATATGGTCATCAATACATGGGATGTAGCACGCTTTCAGGCATGGATCACAGACCAAACGTAGGGGAATTTAGTGTCTTTTTTGTTACAATCAATATATGCACAAGCAAAAAGTATGTTATCTCGACCACACTTGACAGCCAAGAGTGAAATACTTGTTACAAGAACGATCTAGGATTGTTATGCCAGATTCACCTTATTTACCAGAAGATGAAGATTCTGCACAAGAGACCCGTGCAGCACGCCCAACACGTCACATTCCCCCTGTGCCTATACCACCAACACCGCCACGCACTAGGCATCAAAGACAAGCGCAACTTCCACCACGCCCTCAAGGCAAGGCACGCGCACGTCGTGATAGCGGCTTATATTTACCTTTATGGTCGCTGGCACTTATGTTATTTGTGGTAATTGGCATCGCCATGGGTGTTGTTTTACTCGTTATCAGCTTGGGGGTACAAAACACCCGCAACCCAAACGCTTTACCCACACAGCCGGCACCCGTTGTTATTGTTAGCTCACCCGTCCCAACAGAACGCCCCGCAGCGTTTCCAGCCTCACCTGCTACGCCGACCCTACCAGCCCAGTTCAGAAATTTATTGCAAGCACCGGCAGATTTCTCCCTAGCGGGTCCTGTATTGCCCACGGTGTTTATCTCCCCCACACCGATTTATATTGAAATTGGTGTCAGGGTGCGTGTTGTCGGCTTAAGTGGTGATGAGTTAAACATCCGTGATAGCGCAGGTATCTTTGGAACAACAGTATTATTCCGCGTGCCAGAAGGCACAATTTTTGATGTCGTCGCTGGTCCGTTGCAAGTTGATAACCTATCTTGGTGGCAATTGCGTGATCCGAACGATCCAACACGGATCGGTTGGGCTGCTTCACAGTACCTTGAAGCCATCCCCTGAGTATGCTAACCTAGCGCGGATCATCACACAAGTGAGGGGCGATGAACAACACACCAGTGATTGTATTTGTGTTAGTGGGGGCATTAGCGCAACTGATTGATGGCAGCCTAGGGATGGGGTACAAGACTAGCACCACAACATTTTTGTTGTCTTTTGGGGTACCACCGGTTTTTGCCAGCTCTAGCGTGCATATCGGTGGGATTTTCACCAGTGCGGCATCTGGCTTATCTCATTGGAAACTTGGCAATTTAGATAAAACATTGTTTAAGCAGTTGGTTTTACCCGGCATTATTGGGGGCATCATCGGCGCAGTGCTTTTAATTCATATCCCAACCCAAATTATCAAACCGCTAGTGGCATTATACTTACTTGTTATGGGGGTACGCATTATCTTAAAGGCATTACAACAAAAAACAGATTTGCAAATTGCCACAAGAACAACGCCGCTGGGATTTTTCGGCGGTTTTTTTGACGCAATCGGTGGTGGAGGCTGGGGACCAATTGTAACATCAACCTTGATGATGGATGGGCATCATCCACGCATTGTGGTGGGGTCAGTTAACATCGCGGAATTTTTTGTAACGTTGTTTCAATCCATCACCTTCCTGTTTTTATTACAAAAAATCGCTTGGAACGTCGTCATCGGGTTGATTATTGGCGGTGTAGCCACAGCCCCAATGGCGGCTTATCTCACACGATTTATCCCGGCGCAGCGGTTAATGCTATTGGTCGGCATCCTGGTTATGACCTTAAGCTTGCGTACCTTTTTAGTTGCACTTATTGGTTAAAAACGGCAAATACCCCTCTTTTTAGGATTGGAGTAAATAACGAATGGCTCGCATAACAATCAAACATAAGCGAGAAAAACCCATACTTAATCAACACCCATGGATATTTTCCGGGGCAATTAACAGCTATGAAGGTACGATACAGCCCGGTGATATTGTCTCCATCCGAGCGCACGATGGGCAATTTTTAGCACAGGGCTATTGGAACCCTAATTCGCAAATTGAAGTCCGGCTCCTTTCCTGGGAAAACGAACCTATTGATGAACATTGGTGGCGCAAGATGCTCCAACAGGCAATCCATGCCCGCGCTGGCTTGACAAATACCGCCTATCGTCTTATCAATGCCGAAAATGATTATCTTCCTGGGTTAATTGTGGATCGCTATGGCGACTGGTTGGTGATGCAAGCCCTTACGTTGGGGATTGAAAAACGCAAGCATATGATCGCTGATATTTTAAGCGTATTG
>RFHA01000346.1 GCA_003696565.1 Chloroflexota bacterium | reverse complement strand
TTTCCGGGCAAGCGCAGCATCTATCTGGCACCGGTTTTTCCGGCGCTGGCGATCCTGGCTGGCCTGCCGGTGGCGGTGGCGACGCGCGGCGCAGCAACGAAGATCGCGCGCCGCGGCGTGGCGCTCATCGTGTTTCTCGCCGGCACGACGCTGCTCGTCGCGGGTGGCGCGGTGCTGGCCGCGGGAATCGGCGAGGGGTCGTTCATGACCGTCGCGCGTTTCGCAGACCGAGTGGTCGCTACCGACGTCGTGGCTGCACTCAGACGGACGCGGGGGATCGGGTGGCCGGAGGAGCCGGGCACCTTCGATCTCACGCTCCTTCACGACCTCCGCCTGCTCGGCGCCGTCATGACGTTGACGGGGTTTTTCATTGATAAGTTCAAAGCCTTTTTGAGTTAAATGTTGCATTGTTGCTTCAATATTTTCAACCTCAATACAGATGTGGTGTTGACCGGCTCCACGTTTTGCTAAATATTTTGCAATACCGCTATCTGACGTAATTGGAGCAATTAATTCAATAGAACCAGTGTCTGTCCCTAAAAAAATAATATCGACGGCTTCTTCTTCGTTGCGTTCTTTTACTGTGATTGGTAATCCTAGCCCATCTTGCCAAAATTTCACAGCTTTTTCTAGATCATCTGTTACAATGCCAATATGGTTAAGTGATTTTCCCATGATGCTTATCCTGAACAAACTCAAATAAATTTATGCTAAGATTATAACGATTTTCTTCAGAAGAACCGAGTGATGTATCTAACAATAGTTCGATAACAAATGTTATAATAAGCACGTCGTTTTGAATAATTGAGAGATGATAAAAATGGTATTACAAGCAAAAGAAACCCCATTAACAATCACTTTAACCGAAGAACATGAAGCATTACTGCAAGCTGTTAGGAACTTTGCCCAAAAAGAGATCGTCCCTATTGCTGGTCATTACGATGAGACCGGTGAATTTCCGATGGAGACTATTCGGAAAATGGGAGAAATGGGCTTGATGGGCATTGAAGTGCCTGAAGAGCTTGGTGGTGCTGGTATGGATACACTGGCTTACGTCTTGGCGATGATTGAGATTGCTAAGGCAGATGTGAGCCATAGCACCATCATGAGCGTTAATAATTCCTTATATCAGCATGGCTTGATGAAATTTGGCACGGAAGAACAGAAAAAGAAATATATTACACCGGTTGCTAGTGGCGAAAAAATTGGAGCTTATAGTTTAACAGAACCAATGTCTGGTAGTGATGCTGCGACGATGGCAAGCCGCGCTGTGTTAAATGACGCGGGAACTCATTATATTATCAATGGCACCAAAAGCTGGGTAACAAGTGGACCTGTTGCGGATTATGTGGTGCTTTTTACGATGACCGACCCGGATAAAGGTAATAAAGGTATTACCGCATTTATTGTGGAGGCGGATAAGCCTGGATTTATTCGTGGAAAGAAAGAGCCGAAATTGGGCATTCGTGCTAGTGCAACAAGTGAGTTGATGTTCGATAATTATGAGTGCCCAGTAGAAAATGTATTGGGCAATGTTGGGGAAGGTTTCAAAATTGCGATGACGGTTTTGGATGCCGGGCGTATTGGTATTGCTGCACAGGCATTAGGTGTTGCAGAAGCCGCTTATGAAGCTGCTGTGCAATATGCACGTGAACGCCGTGCGTTTGGTGGTCCTATTGGTGGTTTTCAGATGATTCAGCAGAAAATTGCTGATATGAAAACACGTATTGAAGCAGCTCGGATGCTAATTTACAACGCGGTGTTAGCAAAGCAACGTGGTGGGCGTTATACGTTAGAAGCCAGTATGGCAAAGTTATTCGCTAGTGAAACCGCGATGTTTGTTACAGATGAAGCGTTACAGATTCACGGTGGTATGGGGTATAGCAAGGAGCTTCCTTTAGAACGTTACTATCGCGATGCCCGCATTACGCGCATCTATGAAGGAACAAGCGAAATTCAGCGTATGGTTATTGCACGCCAAGAGCTAGGATTACGTTAAGATGCGTGCAGCCGTTTTAACTGGACATGGTGACCTGGATGTTATTCAGGTCATTGATGATCTTCCTATCCCTGAACCTGGGCGTGGCGAGGTTCGTTTACGGATGAAAGCTGCCGCACTTAATCGCCTGGATCTATGGGTGCGGCAAGGTTGGAAGGGGTTAAAGCTGACTATGCCCCATGTGATTTGTGCAGATGGTGCAGGGGTTGTTGATGCTTTTGGTGAGGATGTGACGGAGTTTCAGGTGGGTGATGCGGTTAGTATTGATCCAACAATTATTCCGTCAAACGCTCTTATGAATGGTTTTGAAAATCAGGCAAGAGGCGTGCATATCCTGGGTGAGCAGGTGCCTGGCGTAGCTGCTGAATATGTCGTTTTGCCCAAACGTAATCTCCATAAAATGCCACCTGGGTTTAGTTTTGAAGGCGCAGCAGCAGCCGGGTTAGTTTATGTGACTGCTTGGCACTCGATTATTACACGAGGGGGCTTGCGTCCTGGTGAATCGGTTTTGATTGTTGGGGCTGGTGGCGGGGTTAATACTGCTACAATACAAATTGCCAAATTAGCTGGTGCCAAAGTGTATGTAGTTGGCAGCACAGCCGAAAAGTGCCGTCGGGCAGAAGAGCTTGGTGCGGATGTCACGATCAACCGTGAACAAGAACCAAATTGGTCTAAAGTGATGTATCAACTCACAAACAAACAAGGGGTTGATATTGTTGTAGATAATGTTGGACAAGCGACTTTAGCGGATAGTATTCGTTCAACGCGGATTGGTGGGCGAATTTTGATTGTGGGAAATACCAGTGGTCCAATGGTTGAGCTTGATATCCGGCAGATTTTTGCTCGGCAGGTCAGTATTATCGGTAGCACAATGGGTCCACATCATGACTATATGCGGGTTATGGATTTAGTTTTTTCCGGCAAATTACAACCCGTTATTAGTGAGGTATTCCCATTGGAAAAAGCACGTGAAGCACAAAAGAAACTGGAAGAATTTGATACATTTGGCAAAGTTGTTTTGAAGATTGATTAAGTGCAACATTACGCAGCAATTTTAAGGATGCTTGCTGAGCGTGCCGGGTTGCCATCAGTCAAGCAGATCGCAGCGCAGCCTGGCACAAAAGCTGTTTATCGTATTATCCTGCATTATCCTGATCAAAGTGCTAGTGATGTGATCGGGACTGTTCGCATTGCTCGTATTGAGCCAACTCAATTACAAGTAGTTTATTATGGGCATTTTAATAATAAACCACTTATATATCCGATATCTGAAATACACTTAAATCAATTTATTCAGCATATCAGCAAATTGAAATTCGACAAATTGCCAGATCAACCAGATATTCCTTACTATGGTGTGGATTTGTGTATGGTCGAACGTGCAGCCGGCACTTTTTTGAGAAGCGTTTTATTAGCTCCAAAATATGCACAGGGTGTTTATGCGACTTTGTTTGATGAAATATGCCGTGTTTTCCCTGAGTTAATTCGGAAGATCATATGAATAATTACCTTGAAACAGAAATCAAGCTATTGGTTGATGATCTAAATATTGTTCATCAACGACTGATAGCCGTAGGGGCGCGCTTGATTAAGCCTCGTGTGTTTGAGCGTAACATACGCTATGAAAACGCTGATAATACTATGACGAAACAGCACAAATTGATACGCTTGCGGGTAGATGATCGTGTCCGGTTGACTTATAAAGAACCCGCTCCTCAACGGGATGAAGTAACTACCACACGACTAGAGTTAGAGGTCACAGTTGATGACTTTGATACCATGGATTTAATTCTACGTAAAATGGGATATCATCCATACCTGATTTATGAAAAATTCCGCACTACTTATGAGCTATATAAGGCAGAAATTGTGCTAGACGAATTGCCATATGGGAGTTTTGTTGAAGTTGAAGGGGAACCACAGATTATTCAACAGGTAATTGATACGCTACAACTCAATAAAGCACGTCGATTCAAGACAAATTATGTTACGTTATTTGAACGTGTCAAACAATATCTTGCTTTAGATTGCCAAGATTTGTTATTTGCTAATTTTGAAGGCGTTCAGGTTCCCCTCTCTGCTTTTGATCCACCTGATGGTGATATATTTTAAAGGCATGTAAATGCTTAGGTTTGTGTTAGGGCTAGGGCTGGGGATACTTATCATAGCTCAAAGTTGGGCAATTTTGTATTTAACATCACTGCCAAATCAAATTGTAAGACACTTGAACTTTCCGGTTTATTTGCAGATTGTGATAGGTGTCACTTGGTTAATTCTGATGGGGTGGGGTATGATGGGGTTGATGAATGGGAAGCGATTTCGTGTCATTTTGGTGATTTCTGGGTTTATTATCTACAGCTTGCTACAAATTGTGGTGTTTTCACAGGCTGATTATGATCATCAGCGAGAGCCTTTTTTACTGATGTTACTTGGCTTTATTGTGTTGCTGATGATTGCCACAAAATATAAGGAGAATTTTACGAATGACTGATAATCCGTTAATCCAGCAACTTCGTGAAAAACGCGAAGCGAGCCGTGCCGGAGGGGGCGAGGAACGTATTAAACGCCAGCACGATAATGGGCGCAATACAGCACATGAACGCCTTGAAATCTTGCTTGACCCAGGCAGCTTTCATGAAATTGATATGTTTGTAGAGCATCGCGCTACTGAATTTGGTTTAGATAAACAGAAATTCCCAGGTGATAGCGTGGTGACAGGATGGGGGACAATTGATGGGCGGCTAGTTTATGTCTATTCACAGGATTTTACTGTGATGGGTGGTAGCCTAAGCGAAGTCCACGCTAAAAAGATTATTAAAATCATGGAAATGGCGATGAAAGTTGGTGCGCCTGTTATTGGATTAAATGACAGTGGGGGGGCACGTATTCAAGAAGGCGTGGATAGCCTGGGGGGATATGCGGATATCTTCCTGAGAAACACACTGGCAAGTGGTGTTATTCCACAAATTAGTGTGATTATGGGACCTTGTGCAGGGGGGGCAGTTTATAGCCCGGCATTAACCGATTTTATCATTATGGTGAAAGACACTAGCTATATGTTCATTACAGGTCCTGATGTTGTTAAACAGGTGCTGAATGAAGATGTGACCTTTGAAGACCTTGGCGGTGCATCGGTTCATGCTTCTAAAAGTGGTGTGGCGCACTTTGTTGCAGACAGTGAATCTCAAGCTTTGATGATGGTGCGCGAGTTATTAAGCTACTTGCCTCAGAACAATATGGAAGATGCACCATATGCCGCCCCAACTGATGATCCGCTCCGTGCAGATGCTGAATTGGATACAATTGTTCCAACTGATCCTAATAAGCCATACGATATTAAGGATGTCGTGACGAAAATTGTAGACGATGGCATTTTCTTTGAAGTTCATGAAGAGTTTGCTGCTAATATTGTTGTCGGATTTGCGCGCTTAGGCGGGCATAGCGTTGGTATTGTTGCCAATCAGCCGATGGTGTTAGCTGGCGTGTTAGATATTAAAGCGAGTATTAAAGCAGCACGTTTTGTTCGCACTTGTGATGCATTCAATATCCCAATCGTTACATTTGTGGATGTTCCCGGTTATTTGCCAGGTACAGACCAGGAACATAATGGGATTATTATGTCCGGTGCAAAATTGCTATATGCCTATTGCGAAGCGACAGTTCCTAAATTGACGGTTACAACACGTAAATCTTATGGTGGAGCATATTGTGTGATGAGCAGTAAGCATATTCGTGGTGATCTTAATCTGTGTTGGCCCACTGCCGAAATTGCAGTAATGGGTCCCGAAGGCGCAGTAGAAATTATTTATCGGCGTGAACTAAAAGCAGCGGACGACCCCGTTGCACTGAAGAAAAACTTAGCGGCGGACTATCGCAAAAAATTTGCTAATCCATATATTGCTGCAGCGCGTGGTTATGTGGATGATGTTATTGAACCACGTGATACTCGGGCACGGTTGATTAATGCGTTGGAAGTATTCCAGAATAAACGCGATCAAAATCCGCCCAAAAAGCACGGAAATATTCCGCTTTAATTCAGGGGGGAAAGATGCCAGAAAAAACAAATATCAATAAAGTTCTGATCGCGAATCGTGGTGAAATTGCAATTCGTATTATCCGAGCCTGCCGTGATCTTGGTATCCCAACGGTGGCGGTGTATTCTGATGCGGATCGTACAGCATTACATGTGCGGTATGCAGACGAGGCAGTTTATATTGGTGGGTCACGTCCAGCAGAAAGCTATCTACGGAAGGATACATTGATTGAAGCAGCGCGTAAAACCGGTGCTGATGCAATTCATCCTGGATATGGTTTTTTGGCGGAGAATGCGGATTTTGCACAGCAAGTGATTGACGAAAAACTAACATGGATTGGTCCACCGCCAAATGCAATCGCTACAATGGGAGATAAACATCAAGCGCGAGAAGCGGTAAAGAAATATAATGTTCCGCTTATTCCTGGTACCCCTGCTGGATTACCGGATGAAGAGCTAGTTGCTGCAGCAGATCGTATTGGATTCCCTGTATTGATCAAAGCTGTCGCTGGTGGCGGTGGCAAAGGAATGCGGGCGGTTCATCGTGCTGAGGATTTCCGTGAGGCGTTAGCTACTGCCCGCCGTGAGGCAGAAAGTGCCTTTGGAAATGGTGATGTGTATATTGAAAAGTTGCTTGTTGGGGCACGTCACATTGAATTCCAGATTTTAGCGGATATGCACGGGAATACTATCCATTTAGGCGAGCGTGAGTGTTCAATCCAGCGTCGTCATCAAAAACTGGTAGAAGAAGCACCAAGTACATTTGTTGATGATGATTTGCGCGAAAAAATGGGAAAAATGGCGATTGCCGCAGCCCAGTCTGTTAATTATGTCAATGCTGGTACAATCGAGTGCATGGTTGATAAGGACAAAAATTATTACTTCTTGGAAATGAACACGCGCTTACAAGTGGAACATCCCGTTACGGAATTAGTCACTGGTGTGGATTTAGCAAAAGAGCAAATCCGCATTGCGCGTGGCAGACCAATGACCCACACAGAAAGTTTTATGAACCCGCGCGGGTGGGCAATTGAAGCGCGTATCAATGCGGAAGACCCCTATAACAACTTCATGCCTTCAACGGGCAAAATCACGACATTGATTACGCCAACAGGTCCCGGTGTACGGGTGGATAGTGGGGTATATCCCGGAGCAGAAATTTCGCCCTATTATGATAGTATGATTGCTAAGTTGATTACCTGGGGAGAAACACGTGCAGAGGCAATTCTCAGAATGCGGCGTGCGCTTTCTGAATATACCATCATGGGGCTAAAGCATAATATTCCGTTCCATATTAACTTGATGAATAGCTTTAGCTTTATTACTGGGCAAATTGATACCAACTTTGTGGAACAACGTTTCCAAATGGATACTTACGAAAACAACCCAACCCAGCAAGAACTGGAAACAGCAGCTATTGCAGCAACACTATATGCGCATCGTAAGCGTCAATTAGCAGCTCAGGTAGTTGCTCCTGCCAAGCGTGACACAAGCAACTGGAAATGGGTTGGACGCTGGGAGAGGATGCAAAAATGACGAAATATGTAACCATATTGAACGGCGAGCAGTATGAAGTTGAAATCGATAAGGACGGGAACATTCTGTTAAACGGTGAACGACGTGAAGTTGACTTTTTGGCACTTGGTCCGTCGTTGTATTCAATTATCACAGATTATAAATCATTAGAAGTGGTGATTGACGATGAAGCAGGCAATGTGTCTGTCTTGATGGGGGGCAGGCTCTATGAAACACAAGTTTTGGATGAGCGTGCGCTCTTGATGGCAATGCGCAAAGGCGGCTTAGGCGGCGGGTCTGGAGAGGTTCATGCGCCGATGCCTGGCTTAATTGTTGCTGTTCCAGTTGAGATCGGGCAGGAAATTCAACAAGGGCAAACGGTTGTCATTCTGGAATCCATGAAGATGCAGAATGAGCTAAAATCCCCAATTGATGGTGTTGTTCAGGCAATTAATGTTACAGCAGGGCAAACTGTTGATAAAAACGCAATACTTGTTGTTATCAGCCCACCATCAGAAGAATAAAATCAGCTTAATTTAGCGGGAGTGAAAAGACAACTCCCGCTTTTTTTATGATATAATAGAACGTATATTCTGATTGTTTGACAGCGTTTCAAACACAACTTAGAATGTTTGTTTATTACCGCGTTCCATTGGAGTAATCAGATTTATGGATGTTCAACAGGTTAATATTGAGCAAGAAATGCGTGATGCATATCTTGATTATGCGATGAGTGTTATTGTCTCTCGTGCATTACCAGATGCAAGAGATGGCTTAAAGCCAGTACATCGTCGCATTCTATATGCGATGTATGACATGGGCTTACGCTCTGATACGTCTTATAAAAAAAGTGCCCGTATTGTTGGGGAAGTGCTTGGGAAGTATCATCCACATGGTGATCAAGCTGTCTATGAAGCGATGGTTCGTATGGCGCAAGATTTTAGCTTGCGTTACATGCTGGTGGATGGACAAGGAAATTTTGGGAGTATTGATGGCGACAGTCCAGCTGCTATGCGTTATACGGAAGCGCGCATGGCTGAACTTGGAGAAGAATTATTAGTAGACATTGATAAAAACACTGTAGATTTTGGGGAAAACTTTGATGGTTCGCTGCAAGAACCAACGGTGTTGCCGTCGAGTATCCCTAACTTATTAGTAAATGGCTCGTCCGGTATTGCCGTTGGTATGTCTACTAATATCCCCCCACATAACTTGAGTGAAGTCTGCGATGCATTGGTTTATATGCTGGAGAATTGGGATAAACTTAGTGAGATCAGCGTCAGCGATTTGATGAAGTTTGTACAAGGTCCTGATTTTCCGACTGGTGGAGTTGTTTATCGTCATAAAGATAGCGGGGATGATGAGGATACACTTGTAACTGCGTATGCAACCGGACAAGGGAAGTTAACAGTCCGTGCCAAACTCCATATTGAAGAAATGGGACGAGGCAAATCAAGGATTATCGTCAGTGAATTGCCGTATCAAGTGAATAAAACCGCGTTGATTGAGCGTATTGCTCGGTTGGTTCAGGAGAATAAACTAGACGGTTTAGCGGATTTGCGCGATGAATCTGACCGACAAGGCTTGCGTATTGTTATTGAACTACAACGTGGTGTTGATCCTAACCAAGTTTTGGTAGAGTTGTTTAAGCATACACAGTTACAAGAAACATTCAGTATACGAATGTTGGCATTGGTGGATAATCAACCGCGTTTACTTTCTCTTAAACAGGCATTAAAGGTCTATCTAGATCACCGCCTTGAGATTGTAAGACGGCGTAGCGAATACGATCTGACAAAGGCAAAAGACCGCGCGCATATCCTAGAAGGGTTACTGGCGGCACTGGATAATTTGGATGACGTGATTGATATTATTCGCCGCTCACAAACGGTAGAAACAGCACGAACTAACTTGATTAAAAAACTCAAAGTTACGGAAATTCAAGCAAATGCGATTTTGGATATGCCGTTACGTCGTCTGGCATCTTTAGAGCGCAAGAAAATTAAAGAAGAACACACTGAAAAAGTTAAATTGATTGAATATCTGGAAGGACTATTACAAAGCCCAGAAAAGATGCGCGGGGTAGTCTCAGAAGAACTCCGTATGATTAAATCCGCTTATGGTGATGCTAGGCGTACAATTATTGCTGATAGTGCAGCGAGCAGCGCAACAGTAGAAGATTTACTGATGCCTGAAGAACGCGGGTGGTTAGTTTTTACTGTGCAGGGTAATATCGCAAGAATGACCAAAGACACGCCACCTAAAGTTACAACTGCTACTAAAGAACCACCTCGTTTTATTTTGGAAAGTAGTACATCTCATACACTTTATTTGTTCACACAAAAAGGTATGTGTGCCACCATCCCCGCGCAACAAATACCGCAGGCAGAAGATGCCAGTAGCGGGGGGCATTTTAGTACACTCTGTGGCTTGAACCGAGATGATCAGATTGTTGGTGTTTTGAGTTTACCTTCTGTTGAACACGGGTATTTATTTTTTGCGACCGAACAGGGGCAAGTCAAACGGATTCGCCTGAGCGATTTACCTGGTATGACTTCGAAAGTATTCACAGTTATTAATGTGGGGGACGATGACAACCTGATTAAAGTGCTAACAACGGACGGCAAGCAGGATGTTATCCTTACAACGAGCGAAGCACAAGCAATTCGGTTTAAAGAAACTGATGTCCGCCCAACAGGATTACCTGCTGGTGGTATGCGTGGTGTGAAGCTTGCCAATCAACGTAGTCGATGTGTTGGGTTAGATATTGCTGTGGATGGGCAATATATGTGGGTGATAACAGATGACGGCATTGCAAAAATTTCTGACTGTGCGGAATATCCAAAACAAGGACGCGGCGGCGGCGGTGTTATTACAATGCGTTTACCCAAAACCAGCCAATATGTTGCTGCATCAACAGTTGGAAAAGCTAACGACATGATTATTGTGCTTTCTAATAAGGGGAAACCTAAGTATATGAGCATTGGCGTAGCAGAGCTAGTTAAACGTGGACGTACAGGTGGTAAAGACGTGTTTTCTATGCCCCGAAAAGATGAAGTGGTTGAATGTGTCGTAGAGTATCAGCCGTTTTATGTGCCTGCTGAACCTGACGATGACATTATTGAAAACGGGAATGTCATGGGTGGTGAATAAAACCAAGCAAGGAGCAAGAAACATGCTTGCTCCTTACATTTCCTTTTGAATTTGTTGCATTAAATTTTGTAGTTGTGGGGCAGGTTGAACGCCAAGTCGTTGTTGTAGTTCTTGCCGAAGTCTTTGATAAATTAGAAGAGCATCTGTGTGCATATTATGTTCACGATAAAGCCGCATCACATGGGATGCTAAATCTTCTCGATGAGGAAGATGGGATAAAGCACGAAGGTAAAGCCCAAGTGCCTCCTGCTTTTGGCTTCTTTGTTCTTTTAACTTTGCTAAAGCTGCTAATGCTTCTCCATATTCTTCTTGGAGTTCTTTCCTACGATCTTCTGCCCAAGCTATTTCAATACCTTTTAAGAAAGAGCCTTTGTAAAGTGAAATTGCCTTTTCTAATAATATTATAGCATCATCAGGAACCGCTATGGCACTTTTTTGCACCAATTCATTAAACATCATAACGTCATAACGGATGACGACATTAGACGCAATACACGTAAACCGGTTATCAGGCCGGACTCCTTACGATGATCCAAATCCACCTGTGTAACAT
>RFHA01000345.1 GCA_003696565.1 Chloroflexota bacterium | reverse complement strand
GCTAATTATGAAGAAGTTGGGCATGGTGGGGCGGCTGGCTTTCCGCCGGATTTAGCTGAACTGTTGGCAGTGGATATGGGAGCAATTGGCAAAGGGCAAGCTGGTGATGAGTTTTCTGTCAGTATTTGTGTCAAAGATGGCGGTGGACCATATCACTTTGATATGAACAACAAACTGCGCCACTTAGCTCAAACACATAACATCCCACACCATGTTGATATTTATACTTATTACAGTTCAGACGGTACCGCTTATTGGCGTGCAGGTGGCGCGGCAAAAGTTGGGTTGGTTGGTCCAGGTGTAGATGGCTCTCATGCCTACGAGCGGACTCATCAAGATAGTCTTTATCATACTACCCATCTGTTAGCCCGTTATATTTTAGCAGGGTAATCTCATGCTTCTTGCAATTGATATTGGCAATACCAACGTTCATCTTGGGTTATGGCAGGCGGATTCTTGGGCATTAAGTTGGCGCGCACGGACTGTTATGGATAAAATGCCGGATGAATATGCTGTTTTAGTGCGTAATTTTTTGAACAGCGCAGAGATCGGTTGGCGTGCCATTACTGCTGTTGTTATTAGTAGCGTTGTCCCACCACTTACCCGTGCTTTTGTAGAACTCACGGAACGCTATACTCATCTCACACCATTAGTTGTTACACACCAAGTTAAGACGGGTATCAAAATCGCGATTGACCAACCAGAACAGGCAGGTGCGGATCGCATCGTCAACTCCGCTGCGGTCGCAGCACTTTATGGTGGTCCTGCTATTGTGATTGATTTTGGTACTGCCACAACATTTGATGTGATTTCTAAGGATAACGAGTATATTGGTGGCGCAATTGCACCAGGCATTAACCTAGCCCATGATGCTTTGGTTAGCCGTGCTGCCCGCTTACATAAAATTGACCTAGTGCCACCGCCCAATCCCATCGGTAAAAATACCATCCATGCCATGCAAAGCGGTATCTTTTGGGGTTATGTCGCGCTGATAGAAGGGCTAGTAAAGCGCATTAAAGAATCTCTCGCTGATGAAACCATTCAAGTGATCGCTACTGGTGGCTTAGCCGTCTTGTTTAATCAACACACTCAAGTGATCGACCGCATCGCTCCAGAATTGACTTTAGACGGCTTACGGATTATCTATGAACTTAATCAATCATGACGGGGCAAATCTGAGTTGCCCCGTTTGTCCCTTAATGTAGCTCAAAGATAAATGCATCTCCGTGCTTAATCGTGTGGATGCGCACACCTCCTTGCTCCACACACGCGCTCATGTTACCAAGTAAATCGACCAACTCTGTCCCGTCTGCGATCCCACCATGTCGTAGTGGAATCATTACGTCATTTAGTGTGTCATCCCCCCTATATCCAACGATCACTAACCGCTGTGCTTTTGATTCGCGTAAGAAAACCCACAGCCCCCCTTGAGCATATAGATGTTGTAATCCACCCTCAATCAATGCCGGAGCTGTCCGCCGCAAACGGATGATCCGCTTATAGAACGTCAGCAAATCATGATCCCATTCGGCTTCATCCCATGGCATCGTGCGTCGATTATCCGGGTCTTTGCCGCCTGGCATACCAATCTCATCACCATAATACACACACGGCACACCGGGGTAGGTCATCAGCATTGCTACCCCTAATTTCACTAACGCCTTGTCCCCCTTCACAATGTTCAAAATGCGCGTGGTGTCATGGCTACAAAGTTGATTAAACTGCTGACGTGTGATAACCCAGGGGATGACGGCAGCAAATTGCTTCAGTTGTCCTACTAACGCCTCGCTAGATAAATGCCGATGATCCACAGTTTCCGGTCGCCATTCTGTTCCGTTATCATATCCAGCTAGCCAATGCCACAGCGGAATATTGAACCCGCGATAATTCATCGTCGCATCTAACTCATCCCCCTGTAAGTGTGGTGTGCCATCGAAGAAATGTTCGCCAAATAGATAAGCCTCTGGCTTTTCTGCCTTAACTGCTTGGCGCATCTCTTGACCGACGGATTTGCTCAGTTGTAACGCTCCTTGCTTAGCGGTCATGTTATATACATCTAACCGCCATCCATCAATGTTATAGGGGGCTTTTAGCCAATAACGCATAACGGAATCATCATTACGATACATCCAATCACGCAATTTCTGGCTGCTGTAATTTAATTTAGGTAATGTCGGTACATCCAGCCATGCCAAATAGTCATCTGGACGGTTATAAAACGTATAAAAATCTGCCGTTTCGGCATTGGGGTCTTTTTGTGCAGCGGTAAACCATGGATGTGTGTTGCTAGTATGGTTTGGTGTTAGGTCTAGTACAATCCGCATATCGCGTGCGTGCATTGCATCGCTTAATGCAACCAATGCCTCATTCCCCCCCAAATGCTCATCCACCTGAAAAAAATCATCAATGTTATAACGATGATTGCTCAAGCTCTTAAAAATGGGGTTTAAGTAAATCGCATTAACACCTAATTCCTGCAAGTAATCTAACTTTTGCTGAATACCTACCAAATCACCACCATAAAAGTCCAAGCTCCCGCTTTCTGTCCAGGGTAATGGTGGCTCACCCCATTGACGCAACTTAACTGCTTTCCCCTTGTATGACCATTCACCATCTTTGGGGTTTAATGATGGGTCTCCATTACAAAACCGATCAGGGAAAATCTGATAAAATACTGACCCTAATACCCATTCTGGTGCGTCCCAATTTGCCAGCAACTTAAATTTATACACATCTGGCATGTCATGGGGGAACAATCCCAGCGCGTTGTAATAATATCCTCCGTTTTCACTAATTAACTTAAAGCAATACGGATTCACTGGCATGGTGATCTTCAGGCTGCCAACCCAAAAATCACTCACCTGGTCTGACTCAGCTTTTTCCATTGCTTCCCAATGTTCTTCACCATCTGGAGTACTGCGGATAAACACTCTTAATACCCCAGCATCCTGTGGCACTCTCAACCGTAGTTCAACCGTCTCACCTAGTTTGGGTAGTGGATTAGAGACATAAACCGCTGATCCATCATGATGGATACCTTGCATAATATGATTTGTCATCTTTTTGCTACATCTCCATAAACATCTTGTTGTTGATCTGCGCGCCGACGATAAAACCATGTCAGATGTGCTAATCGATCTTTTGCTGGGTCACCAAACTTTTCCGCTACAAATCGCCATGCCCAATTACCTCCTTGTACGCCTGGTGTATTCATCCGTGTGTCTGCGCCATATCCCAAAATATCTTGCATCGGGGCGATGAACACCGCCGCCACAGACCCCATACCCAGCTTAATCAACTCCCAGTGCGGTTCTGTCACCTCATGCCCAACATATTCTGCCAACATCTGCTTACCATGATCGCCCGGCTCATTTTCATGCCACCAACCTAGCGTTGTATTGTTGTCATGTGTGCCACTATATGCTACACAATTCTTCACATAGTTGTGTGGTAAAAATGGATTGTTGGGGTCACTCCAAGCAAATTGTAAAATTTTCATCCCTGGCAAGCCTAACGTATCACGGAGTTCTACCACCTCTTTTGTAATTTCTCCCAGGTCTTCAGCAATAATCGGTAAGTCGCCTAGTTTTTCTCTTACAGCATGGAAAAACTCAATTCCAGGTCCCTTTACCCATCTGCCATTGACTGCGGTTTCTTCGTGTGCAGGAATTTCCCAATAGGCTTCAAACCCACGGAAATGATCAATCCGCACCATGTCAACCAGTTCTAATATCCCCTCAAAACGGCTGATCCACCATTGATACCCCGTTGATCTCATCACATCCCAACGATACAACGGATTGCCCCAGCGTTGCCCTGTCGCACTAAAGTAATCCGGCGGCACGCCTGCTACCACTTCCGGATAACCTTTTTCATCCAAGTAAAAGCGTTCTCGATTCGCCCACACATCGCTACTATCGTGTGCTACGAAAATCGGTATATCCCCCACTAATCGGATGCCGTTATGGTTGGCATATTGTTTGAGTTCACCCCATTGTTTATAAAATAACCATTGTAAAACACGGTGTTTATTGATCTGATCTTCTAGCCGTTGAGAGGCTTCTTTAAGCGCGTGTTCATCACGCAACGCAAGCGGTTCCGCCCATTCCACCCAGGGCTTCCCACCATGCTCGTTCTTGATCGCAAAATATAGTGCCCAATCATCCAGCCAATGCGCGTTAGCTGCCGCCCATGCCTGATATGCTTCTCGTTGTGAATCGTTTGCGTTAGATTTATACCGCTGGTAAGCCAAATCCAATAAACGGTTGTGATACTCAATCACCGGACCATAATCAACACGATGCAGCGGAAAATCTGGGACATCTGCCAAATCATCCCAACTTAAAAAACCATCTTCAACTAATTTGTCTAAGCTAATCAGGTTCGTATTCCCAGCAAATGCAGAGAGGCATTGATACGGTGAATCACCATAGCTTGTTGGACCTAATGGCAGCACTTGCCAAATCGTCTGCCCGCAATCCCGTAGCCAATCCACAAAACGAAATGCATGTTCACCCAAATCCCCAATACCATAACGCCCTGGTAGGGATGTAGGATGTAATAAAACACCGCTTGAACGTGATAACATTCTAAAAAACCTTTCTTTAATCGTTTAACCTCAATGTTAGTTGAGTGAACGCCTTCAGACAATACTATTTTGTTGTATGTCTCTTTAGGGAAAATTTGCAAACAATTTGTGCGTTTTATCTGTTTTCTGGCAATTTTGCTGACAATGTGATCGTCAATTTGGATACCTAATCAACATCAATCCATGCTATGTTGTTACTAGAATTGTTTCGATGAATACACAAAGCTGCTTGCTCTAAGCAGCTCAAAAATTCAGCACATGATAAAAAGAATATCCCAACGATCTATGCCAAATGTTCATACCACCAAACATTTTTTCATC
>RFHA01000344.1 GCA_003696565.1 Chloroflexota bacterium | reverse complement strand
CAGCTTATGCCGAACATTTAGCGGCAATTATAACCAAATTCAGCAGCTTATGCCGAATTACTTTCTGCATAAAATGAATAAACCCGGACATATGCCGACTGGTGTTTCTATTGAATAATATGTTAGGCCGGCTTATGTAAAGTTGTGTTTTGCCGAACATGAAAAATCTTGGTAATTTACGGCCGTTCTACAAACCAAAACGCCGCCCTAACAAAGGCTTAAAGCTGACGCGCCAAAGGAAACGAGCGCGCAGCTCAAGCAACTGAACGGCGGGCAAATGAAGATGAAAAAATATGGAATCTGGTTTTTAGTTGGACTCACAGCAACTATTTGGTTGCTTCTAAGCTTAATTCCTCTGTATTGCGCAATAAATTTCACCTGTGACCCTGATGCTGGCTCGTTTTGGGCATTATTCTTGCAAGCTGTAGCTGTACCAGTCCTACTCTTCGAACTGTATCGCCTACGCAAAACTATTCAATCTACAATTTGGGAACCCGATATAAATGTAGGTTTCGCCATCGCACCAGTTGATACAAATACCGAATTCGAATCAAAAGAAATCGTATGGGATACAACTTCGATATTGAATGTAATTGAGCGAATGGTCGAAAATCCAGAGGACTTTGCATTCTCTAGTGACTGGGAAACTTCGCCAGCGTATTTTAAAGAGGCATTTACACCTGTAAGATTTACCATCCGCAATAAGGGTAAAGCAGTTGCAAAATACCTTAAAATTGTTTTGTCCTTAATTGATTTTCCTGGAGATGAATCTCCTGAAATTGGTAGCCGCGACGAGCGAATGAAGAAACTTATTGATGGGCTTACTCTCGTTTATAGACAAGATTCAAATCATGTTCTGTTTCCTAGCGATTTTGAAATTATAAACTTAGACATCGGTTCAAATCGAAGTGAATGGAAATCGGCTTTTAATTCCGTCGACTTTTCTATGTGGTATCCAAGCGACATAGAGAGAAAATTAGCTTTTCTTGAAGGATACTACGCTATATTGCCAAAGGAGGGGGTTTACGTTTGGCGTGCAACTATTTGGACGGAAGGAAGTAAAACAGCAATTAGCCAAGACATGTCTATTACAGTTTCAAAAAAAGGATTGACGAAGCTGATTGAATCATACCAAGAGCAATTCGATGATGCTAAAGAAAAGAGTCAGAGGACTTCCCCACAGAACAAAACATCTGGACGCACAAAGTATGTTATATGAGAAAGCTAGTGCCGCCTAACAGGGCTTGCAGCCGACGCGAAGCGCGGCTGAAGCGGGCGTTAGGGCAGCCATGCAAAACCTATCTACGCCGCTTGGGTTTACGCAAACGCTGAGAACCCTTGTCACCCTGACCGCTGCGAAGCGTTAGATAATCTTTGAGGGCTATCAACGCCAACTGATTGAGAGACACGCCGATGCTGTCCGCATAAGCCGCAATTTCACGATGGAAATCATCAGGAATCCGT
>RFHA01000343.1 GCA_003696565.1 Chloroflexota bacterium | reverse complement strand
GCCAATAGCTCCCTGTTGCGCCGCCAATTCAAATGCAGGAAGTGTGTTCATCGGGGTATAAGCGTTTGCTCCCCGATGCCCAAACACAACTGTTTCACCACTGTTCAACACATCAATCAATTTCATGCGCGTTTTACACCAATCCACAATTGATCGTTTTCGATCTTAACTTGATAAGTAGGAACATCAACTGTGCCAGCCGGACCTGAAAGCACCTTGCCAGTGCGAACATCAAAACGTGCGCCATGTCGAGGACATTCAACAATACATCCTTTCAAAGTGCCTTCTGCCAATGGACCATCATCATGTGTGCAACGATCTTCTATAGCATAAAACTGTCCATCAATGTTGTAAATCGCAACCCATCGTCGATTAATTTCAACCACAATTGGTTCATCACCTGGTTTTAGTTCATCCGCTGAACCAACCAGCAGGAACTCTGTCATATCAATACTCCTATCCAAACAATCGCTTAATTTTCAACAACGCTTCAATCAAAGCATCCACTTCTTGCATTGTATTATAAAGATAATAGCTAGCACGGGTTGTTGCAGCAATACAAAAGCGATCATGTAATGGTTGGGCACAATGATGACCAGATCGCACTGCTACCCCCTCATTATCTAACAGTTGTGCCAAGTCATGAGGGAAAAATCCATCAAAACTGAAAGCAGTCACTGCACCCCGCCCTTTTTCAGGACCGTAAATCTTCAAGCCAGGAACCTCTGCTAAACGCTCCATCGCATATGTCGTAATCATTTGCTCATATTGGTGGATTTTATCCATGCCCAATGCAGTCAGATAATCCACAGCTGCTCCCAGACCGATCGCTTCTGCGATGCTAGGCGTACCAGCTTCAAATTTATATGGCAGATCATTCCATGTGCTACCTTCCAGTGAGACAGTATTAATCATATCTCCCCCGCCAAGCCAAGGAGGCATCGATTCTAGATGCTCTCGTTTCCCATAAAGAATACCTATACCGGTGGGAGCAATCATTTTATGCCCACTAAATGCAAAAAAATCAACATCTAACGCTTGCACATCAATCGGCATATGCGGCACACTCTGTGCCCCATCGACTAAGATTAAAGCACCAGCAGCATGTGCCTTCCGCGCCATTTCTGCTACTGGATTCACTGTCCCCAATACATTCGAACAATGCACTACTGTTACCATCTTCACCGGCTCATCTCGTAACAGCCGATCATATTCATCCATATCAAGCGTGCCATCCTCTAATAACGGTACAAATCGCAGCGTAAAACCAACTTGTTCCGCAAGGATTTGCCAGGGGACAATGTTCGCATGATGTTCCATTTGTGTTGTAACAACAACATCACCTGGTTTAAGGTTAGCTCGCCCCCAGGTATAAGCGACAAGGTTAATCCCTTCTGTTGTTCCCCGTGTGAAGATCACTTCTTCATGATGGGCTGCATGAATAAATTTTTGCACTTTTAAGCGGGCATTTTCATAAGCAGTTGTTGCGGCTTCACTCAGTTTATGAATACCCCGATGAACATTCGCATGATATTTCCGATAATAATCACTCATTGCATCAATAACTTGGTTAGGTCGTTGGCTAGATGCAGCATTATCTAAAAAGACTAACGGAATTCCTGGACTATGTTCTTGATGTAAAATTGGAAAATCTGCCCTTATCATCTCAACATCATATGGTAGTTTCATAAATACCCTTTCCGACGAACTCATGCTTCTTGACTATTTAATCAAACAAAAAAGGCACGCCCTAGTGACATGACGCGCCTTTTCTTCACACAAATATCAGTGTTTAACCGATAATTTTCGCCTCTATGGCAGCTTGAAGGCGTTCACGCACCCGTTCAAAAGGAATGCGTGATAACAATTCATCAAAATACCCTTCAATCACCATTAACTCAGCTTCAGGACGAGTAATTCCGCGACTCATCAAATAGAAAATAGGCTCTTGTTCTAGGGTACTAAAAGTCGCAGCGTGTGAGCATTTCACATCATCCGCTTCAATTTCTAACCCAGGAATACTATCCATGCGCGCATCATCGCTCAACATCAAGTTGCGGCAAGCCTGAAAACCATCAATTTTTTGCATTTTTGGCAATGACTTAATCATGCCTTGCCAAACAGTCCGTGCTTGGTCTTTAGCTGCACCTTTAAAAAGCAAATCTGTTGTCGTCAGCGGAGCATTATGATTTTGCTGTGTATCCAAGTCAAAAAGTTGATTTGAATCCGCAAAGAAAAAGCCCGACATTCGCGCATTAGCTCCAACGCCATCCGCCTCAATTTCCAGATAAGCCTTTGTCAGTTGGCTCCCCATTGTGCCGATGATCCAATCTAGGTTGGCATCCCGCCCAACACGCGCTCGTTGATGACTGAACTCATAGGTGTTACGACTCCAGTCTTGTAATGCTACATAACGCAAATTTGCCGCATCCCCAACCAAAAGCTCTGTTGCCCCAATATAAGCACTATGCTGATCAACTTGCGCAGAAGCATATTCAACTTGCATAGTTGCCTGTGCATTTTCTTCAATAACAACCAACACATGACCAAGTGTAGCTCCTGGCTGAGTGTTATACATCACAACATGTAACGGCAATTCAGCAACAACATGGCGTGGCACATATAAAAACACCCCATGTGTCCATAAGGCAGCATGCAATGCAGCAAATTTCCCGTCCGTTGGTAACACAGCTTTCGTCATCAAATTTGGGCGGACAAGCTCTTCATGTTCAATGCAAGCCGTCCGTAAATCTGTAAAAACAACCCCTTGCTGTTTCAGGGAATCAGCAAATTCATACTGCACGATTTGACCATCAACAAAAATGAGCGTACCACCCTCACCTTCTCCTACTAATGGTTCACGGTTAGCACTTGGCACAACATCCACGCTAGCGTTAGTTGCTTTGATCAGTTTCTCCGCTTCTTCCCAGCGAATACTACGATAATCAGTGCGTCGCCATTCTTCATCCTGTAAAGTAGGCATTGGGAGGTCTTCATAAAGCTCCCAAGCGGATTCACGCGCTTCCTGTAACCATTTCGGTTCATTTTTACTCAGGGCATGAACATCCGCTAATGTATAACTCGGCGCAGTATAAGCATCTGAACGCCGTCTTCTTACTGCTGTAACCACAGATGATTCTCCTTAAGAATGCTAGTCAACTTAGCCAATTGAACCTTCAAGCTGAATTTGAATCAGACGATTCATCTCCAGTGCATATTCCATCGGCAGTTCTTTCACCAGTGGCTCTAAAAAGCCGTTAACCACTAATGCATTTGCTTCGTCTTCGCTCAGACCACGACTCATCAGGTAGAATAATTGATCTTCTCCTACCTTGCTCACTGATGCCTCATGCCCCATTTGGACATCTTTTGCATCAATTTCAATATAAGGGTAAGTATCTGAACGGCTTTGGTCATCTAACAAAAGTGCGTCACATACCACATTGCTCTTACAACCATGCGCGCCTTCTGCAATCTTCAATAATCCACGATAGCTTGAACGTCCGCCATCTTTACTGATAGATTTACTAATAATTTGGCTGGTTGTGTTTGGTGCCAAGTGCGTAATTTTTGCGCCGGCATCTTGGTGCTGTCCTCTCCCAGCAAAAGCAATGGATAACACTTCACCGTGCGCACCTTCTTCAGCTAAGATAACCGCCGGATATTTCATAGTGAGCTTGCTACCTAAATTAGCATCTACCCATTCCATGGCAGCATTTTTATAAGCAATAGCACGCTTTGTCACCAAGTTATAGACATTGTTTGACCAATTCTGGATAGTTGTGTAGCGGCAGCGACCACCTTCTTTGACAATAATTTCTACAACTGCGCTATGTAAGCTATCTGAGCTATAGGTAGGTGCAGTACAACCTTCAACATAATGAACGTAAGCACCCTTATCCACAATAATCAGTGTGCGTTCAAACTGCCCCATATTCTTCGTGTTGATGCGGAAATACGCTTGAAGTGGCATGGTCACTTCTATACCTGGTGGAACATAAATAAACGACCCACCAGACCACACAGCTGTGTTCAAAGCAGCAAATTTATTATCGTTATAGGGAATTATCGTACCAAAGTATTCTCTAACTAGCTCAGGGTGTTCACGTAATCCGCTATCCATATCTAGGAAGATCACACCTTTTTCTTCAAGGTCTTTGCGGATGTTGTGATAGACTGATTCTGAATCGTACTGCGCACTTACCCCTTGAAGAAACTTCGCTTCTGCTTCTGGAATACCAAGTTTGTCAAATGTATCTTTGATCTCCGGTGGCACTTCATCCCAAGAACGTCCAGCTTTATCGGTTGCACGGACATAATAGTGGATTTGATCATATTGAATTTCATCCAGCATACCGCCACCACCCCACTGCGGTGTTGGACGGTTCACGAAATGCTCATAGGCTTGCAGACGGATTTCCGTCATCCATTCCGGTTCATTTTTCATTTTGCTGATATTACGCACTACATCAGCATTCAGCCCTGGCTCATTGATGAAACTATACTTGACATCATCATCATAAAAGCCATACATCGTGTCATAATCTGCACGGACATCACGCAGGGCGGATTCCTCTTCCGTTAACTGCTTCTCACTTGGGACTAGATCAACCATTATTTTCCCCTTTATATCTATCAATTACTCAGCAGGAACGGCGTACTTTTCACGAACCCAATCGTATCCATTTTCCTCTAGCTTCAATGCCAGGTCAGCACCACCGCTTTCTACAATTTGCCCCTGGAACATAACATGCACATAATCAGGCTTAATGTAATTCAGAATACGTTGATAGTGTGTAATGACCAATACAGCCAGGTCAGGACCTTTAAGAGCTTGCACTCCTTCAGAAACAATCCGAAGCGCATCAATATCCAAACCGGAATCGGTCTCATCTAAGATAGCGAGACTTGGCTCCAAAACTGCCATCTGAAGAATTTCCGCACGCTTCTTTTCACCTCCACTGAAGCCATCATTTAAATAACGCCCAGCAAAGCTATGATCCATATGGAGCATATCCATTTTTGCTTTCATCAAACGACGGAATTCTGGGATAGAAATCCCTTTACTTTCTGGGTCTTGAGCTTTCATCCGAGCATTGATTGCATGACGCAAAAAGTTAGCTACTGTTACACCGGGGATCGAAACTGGATATTGAAATGCTAAAAACATCCCTAAGCGGCTACGTTCATCTGGTTCCATATCCAGCACATCTTGCCCTTCAAAGAGAATTTCACCTTCGGTAACTTCATAAGCCGGGTTACCCATCAAGACGTTTGCCAATGTACTTTTCCCAGAGCCATTAGGCCCCATCAATGCGTGAGTTTCGCCCTTTTTGATCGTCAAATTGACACCACGAAGAATTTCAATATCTTCGCCTTCAACGCGTGCATGTAAGTTACGAATTTCTAGTGTTGCACCCATTAGGTGAACAGCCTCCTCAACTGTGATTTCTTATCATCTTTTAATGCGGGTTAAATTTTGTTTGTACCCGCAGGTATACACAGCGAGTATAGCAGTGTGATATGCTCATGTCAATATTTATGATTTTAATTATAAAAATTATCAGCATATTTCATCAAATGCTCATATTAATCCGCTATTATGTCTTCACAAAATAAGACAATTCAACTGCAATAAGAGGAAAAAATGACTGATCAAGTACAAAGCAAAGAAGAGGGTTTACGGGAAGCCTTGCGTGCCGTCATTGACCCCGAAATCGGTATGAATGTTATTGAGCTAGGGCTAATCCGTGATCTAGATATTCAAGAAGAGCGTGCCCATATCACTATGATTATGACAACACCATTCTGTCCATATGCCCCCCAACTATTGGAACAAACACGCCGTACAGCACAGGAATATTTAGGCGTACCAACAACGATTGAGATGGGGTTAGAAATGTGGGACCCTAGCATGATGGAAGAAGGTGCCGCGGACGATTGGGGATTGTTTTAAGCCTATCAATAATAAAATAAACATCGGGGGCACAAGTTTGTGCCCCCCAACCAATTGCAGCCTATCTATGTTTGCTAACGCTTTTTCGGGCGATTATTCACTGTAAACTCAAGTGGGTCAACAT
>RFHA01000342.1 GCA_003696565.1 Chloroflexota bacterium | reverse complement strand
CCCTTCAAAGCATGGGCGACCTGGCGAGTCGGCTGGGACAGGTGGATGACGCGCTCAAGCACTACGAAAACGCCCTCACGCTTTACGAATTGAATCGAGACATCATAGGTAAGATGAATACTTTTATCAGTCTGGCTCGTCTAAACGCCGTACAAGAGAAGATTGATGAAGCCAAATCATATTACGAACAAGGTTTTGTTCTGGCAGATTCGATAAATTTCAGTTCTCATGAAGTTGTTCTGAGTTGGCGGAATGAGTATCAATTGCTTTTGGCTGTTGAGATGCATGAGATTGCCCCCGAAAAAGCCCAGGCACTCGCTGACTTACTGATTGAGTGGGTAAATACTCCAAACTGGGATATGTCTGAGCAGTTTTTAACAGAAAACCGGGAAAAACTACTCACTGAGGATGCTGTTCAGGCACTGCATCTATTGGTAATGAGTAATGATAGCAATCAAATGTTGGTTCAGCATCAAACGATACTCAAAAATGCGATAGAACACGGTATCGAAGCCGCCTATGCGCCGCTGAAAAAATCACATTTGGAGAAGTTGCAGCAACTCCGCCAGGTTTTCGACCACATGCAGGAACCTCAACAAGTGCAGGCGGTCATCGCCATGTGGTTGATGTTGGGTAACCGTTTCCTGCAGCAAGAAGACATTTCTCATGATGATCTCAAACAGTTCATTGCGGATTCTGAGTTGTTCGTCCTACCAAAAGCGGAAGAAAGCGGTGAAGCCCTGCTAGTGAATGGGTGTAAAGTCCTGCTCGGATGGGCATATAGCAGGTTGCATATACAGTACGATGAGCAGAAAGATTATCCACAGGCACTCGCTGCGATCAGTAAAGCGATTGAATATCGTCCAGAGAATGCGATGTATTATCATAACCGGGCAGTAACATACATGGATATGGAAGATTATGCCAATGCGCTGCCGGATTTAGAGAAGGCACAGGAACTAGAGCCGGATGCTCAGCGTTTACCCAAACTCTGGAAGCAATACAATGACGGCATAGGAGAATCATCCCATGACGACGAAAACTAAGATACTCATTTCGTATGCCCGTGCCGATGGACTGGATATGTCTGCGCGCCTACGTGCTGAATTGGAACAGGCTGGCTATGATGTCTGGCGCGACATTGAAGAAATGCGTGGTGGTAAAGATTGGAAGGATCAGCTTCGCCAGGCTATCGCAGCGGTGGATGTCGTTGTTGTGCTGCTCACGCCTGCTTCCGTAGTATCCAAATATGTTCTGTGGGAGTGTGATACTGCTCACACCCTTGAAAAGTCCGTGATCGGCTTGCTCATTTCGCCCTGTGATGTGCCGGACGAATTATCGAATCTGCACTATCATGATTTATCTACCGTAGAAAAGTATGTCACGGGTTTTGCCAGTCTGATACGCGATTTGAATGAACTGAAAGGCACATCTATGCCAGATCAAGAACAAGTTGATAAGCCATCGGCAGCCCAATTTGATCTGCGGGGTGCTCAAATTTCTAATGCTCAGTTTGGCAATCACAACATAATGTATAATTCTGCGCCTGCCGATTCAAGTCAGCTTATCCAGAAAATCACACAAATTCTCCAGTCTGAGCACCAACAGTTGCGGATCGTACTTCTCTCAGAGTTAGGTGCGATGAATGCGGAGCAGAAACAACAGATTGATATGATTCTTCAGCACTTTCGTAGTGGGCAAATATCATCACAAGACCTCACTGATTTTATCTCGACGATGCAGACACTTACTATGCAGTTGCAAAATGGCTCACTGTCCGCAAATAATGAACTAGTGAAAATCAGCCAACAGTTGGAGGAGTTTTATAGTAGCACATTTTCCCAGCAGCATCAGTTTGAACTCACGTTACCGATCATTCCACTATTTCTTGAATATAAATACAGCTTTGGTGGTTCACTTGAAACTAATCTGCGTAATTTGTTTGATAAGCTCAAGCAATTATGGGATGGATGGACACAGTAGGGTTAAACCTGTCCGCTCCTCAGCCGATTCAGTGGAGAAAAAAGCGTGAGAATTTTGTATTTTTTACTGACATCGACCGGGGAAAGTGCTATTAACATCTGCTGATCATCTTTATAGCGTGAAGCGGACATTGATGCTAAAATACCATTTCAAATAACCGATTACAAACATAAACTGTTATGACATCACCACAAATTCCGCCTGACATCCTACCACGCGCCCGAAAGATCATCCAGCCGATGGTTGGCACGGAAGATGAACGCGATGCGCTGCTGACTGAAGCCTTCTACGTGTATGATCCGCTGCTTTACAGCATCGAACGCGGTGGCGCGCCGAAGGTCTTTGCCGTTCTCTGTATCAGGAAGTTGCTCGATTATGGCTGTTTGCCCAATGGTGAACATGCTCTGGCACGATTGTTAACGACAGCCCGCTATGATTGTGGTGTGGATAAACACCCGGAAATCGACGCACTTAACGGTATCCTGAACGCGCTTTGTAACGAATCGAAGGTGACACCAAAACCGGAAGTCGCATCCGCTATGCCCATCACGTCGGCACTGCAGACTATCGCCACCCCCCGCAACGAACGCACACCAACCGTTTTCATCAGCTACAGCCACACCGATACGGACTTCGCGCAGCAACTCATCCGTGACTTGAACGCTGCCGGACACGCTTGCTGGATCGACACTAGCGAGATCAAGGGCGGCGATGAGTGGATCATGACCATCGCTGACGGCATCATCAACAGCTATGCCTTTGTGCCGATCGTGACGTTGAAGGCACTGCAAAGCCGTTGGGTACAGGATGAAATCCTGTGGGCGAAGAACAAGAAAAAGCTGATTATCCCCGTCATTCTCGAAAATGTGTTAGATGAAACCCGCTTTTTTCCGCTGGTCAGCTATCAGGGGGTGACACTATTTGACAGCGACTACGCGACGGCGTTATCTCGGTTGCTGAGCTACCTCCCTGCGCCGAGGTTGCCGGATGTCGAAATCAGCCCGGATGAAGTTGACGAAATAGACAACGAAACACCCAAACCTGTCACCATCTCACAACCACGAACAGTCCCCCGTAAGCTAGAGCTGGCGTATCTGGAACGACTTCAACTGGAAGAGCTGCTCAACACGGAGAAATACACGGCGATGGGCGGCACATCCGAAGTCAGGCGGAAAGCCGAAATGCGTGCTGTCTTCGAGTTATTGCCGATGGGTCGCGAGCGTGAGCAGCAGCCCAGGGAAACACGCCGCTTTGAAAACGCCGTCGATGAGATACAGGTGATTAGACGTTGTGTGCTGCTGGGCGAACCTGGCGGCGGTAAGACGACCACGATCTGGAAATTGGCGGCTGATCTGGTTGAGCGGGCACTAACTGACCGTACCGCCCCGATTCCGCTATTGGTGCGTCTAGGCAAGTGGACGGATGCTGACCAATCGCTGCCGGACTTCATCGCCTCACAGTTAGGTGATTTAGGCGCATACCTGGAACCGCTTTTGAGCGAGAAACGCGCCGCGTTGCTGCTGGACGGTTTGAACGAAATCCCTGCCAGCCAACACAAAGCCAAATACCAAAAAGTGCGGCAATTTGTGGAAGCCAACACCGATTTGCTGGTGGTCGTTTCCTGCCGTGAACTGGATTATACGATTGACCTGGGCTTTGACAAAATCAATATCACACCGCTGGACCCCATTCGCATCCGGGAATTTGTGAGGCGATACTTGGGCGAGGCAAAGGGCGATGACCTGTTCTGGAAACTGGCGGGCGAGCGTGCCGCGGACTGGCATCGTCGCTTCATGGATGAGATTGGCAACAAACTGGAGCAACCGGAGCGCGTTTTCTGGACTGCCGCGCAATTACCTGAAGGTATCACCTGGGATTACTGGCACAACAATGACAATACATATTGGCATAAATGGTTGAATGAACGCGAAAAACCATCTGGGCTGATGGTGCTGGCTCGTAATCCCTACATGCTGCTGATGCTGACCAGCGTTTACGCCGTTGAAGGCAAACTGCCGGATAATCGTGGTCAGTTGTTCGCCAAATTTGTTGAGACGCTGCTGGAACGTGAAGGTGTCCCCGACGATGAACACACGCCCCTGACCGATGGACTGGCAAAAGTGGCTTACGAGATGCAAATTCGCCGCGCAGAAGCAGATAGTGACGGCAGCAATGCCCTGACAGTCCTGCCCAGAGCTGAGGTTGAGTCTATTCTGGGCGAGCGTCTGCTGTATCTGGCGCGGAGTGCCAGTATTTTGAGTGTGGGCGATCAGGTGCGTTTCACCCATCAGTTATTGCAAGAATACTTCGCAGCGAAGTATATGGACATTGAAATCAGGGCAGGGCGTTTACAAGCTAGTGACATCTGGAAGCCGGAAAGCTGGTGGGAGCGCACCAACTGGGAAGAAGCAGCGATCCTGCTGGCGGGTCTGTACAGCGATGACCCGACACCCGTGGTCTTATGGCTGATGGATGCCCAACCGGAAATTGCCGCACAGTGCATCACGCGCAGCGGTGTAACACCACCACCAGATCAAACGCTATTGAAATTGCGTGCTGTCTGGATACCACGTCTGACCGATCTCGAAGGCGACCCCGACCCCCGTGCACGGGCGGCGGTGGGGCGTGCTCTGGGGCAATTGGTCTTAAGTAGTGGTGAGCCGCTGGATAATCGCAGAGGCGTGTCGGTCATCGTGCGTGATGGTGTGAGGCTGCCCGATATTGATTGGGTGACGATCCCCGCGGGTGTGTTCATCTACGGAGATGATAACAAAGATGATTATCCACACCTTGCAAGACCTGCTGATCGCCAGCAAATAACGCTGCCAGCATTCCAGATTAGCCGTTACCCGGTGACTTATGCCCAGTTTCAGTGTTTTGTGGAAGCAGCCGACTACAACGATGACCGCTGGTGGGAAGGTATACCGGGCGAGGAAGAAGTCTTTGGCACAGTTTACAAGACCCGTGAGCTGAGTCAGCAGCGTTTCCCGTTCTGGAACCATCCCCGAGAAATGGTCACATGGTATCAGGCGGTGGCGTTCTGCCGCTGGTTGAGCGATAAAGTCGGATACGAGATCACCTTACCAACCGAACAGCAGTGGGAACGCGCGGCACGCGGCACTGATGGGCGCAAATATCCCTATGAAGGGGAGTTTGATGCCGCCAAAGGCAACACAGAAGAAACCGGGATCGGGCAGACAAGTGCCGTTGGTATTTTCCCGAACGGTGCTTCACTGGATGGCGTGCTGGATATGAGTGGTAATGTGTGGGAATGGTGCGCAAACAAATCCAAGGAACCGGACATGACCGATGTTGATGACAGTGGTGCCCTTCGGGTGTTGCGCGGCGGGTCGTGGAACACCTATCCTTACGATGCGCGCGCCGCGTTCCGCAACAACCTCATTCCGAACAGCCGTATCAGCTTCAGCGGTTTTCGGTTGTGTTGTGTGCGTGCCCCTTCTCTATAGCTTTTGCTGTTCGCTGTGGGGGCGGTGCGGCGTAGCCGTAAGTGCGTAGCACTAGCCCTCTATCCCGCGAAGCGGGGCGATTTAAAATTTGGCGATTTTGGGGTATGCTGGTGGTGCAGTCAGAAATGGCTGTGGGGTTCCCTGTAACGCACCCGGTGGGTGTTGCGCGGCGGCTCGTGGAACAACAATCATAACAATGCGCGCGCTGCGTCCCGCAACAACAACAATCCAAACAACCGTAACAACAACAACGGTTTTCGGTTGGTGCGTGCCACTTCTGTGTGCCCCTTCCAACAGCGTTGATGTGAGGTTTTGCATCAACGCGAGCCGTCCCCTTTTATCAGGCATGAGTTTAACTTCTGTGCGATATGGGACAACTTGATTAATGGCAGATGAGTTGTGGTTAATCAGGCTTCAATTGTCGAGTGATGACGTAGTAATG
>RFHA01000341.1 GCA_003696565.1 Chloroflexota bacterium | reverse complement strand
TGGTGACACTGAAGCACGTCATCAACTTGGTATGGGAAAGCCCTTTGGTCTGGGTGTTGTCAAACTAACTCACGAGCTTATCTTTACAGCGCGTCAGGGGAAAGAGGGGCGTTATGGTAGGCTATTTGATGATAATGGGCACTGGTTCATGCCAAAAATAGAAGTTAATGAAAGCAAAGAAGCTGAATATGTAAAGGCTTTTAAGGATACTATCAAAAAAGAATTTGGTAACTTTGACGAGCAGAAAAACATCGAACAGTTGAAGGTGCTGGTGAAAAAGCAGGAGCCAAACTCAGCCTTATTCAGTTATATGCAAATTGAAGCCTATGACGAAAACGGACAAAAGTACAATCAGTATGCTGGTCGCCCGGTGCTACCTTGTCCAACAGAGGTTTTAGATCTGATTAAAGGGAAAAAAAAAGCGACGGAAATCGAGGAAACAAAAGCACGAATTCAACGTGAAGGATTACAAGTGGGAGATGTTATCGGTGGAATCATAAATAAAAGTAGTTGGCTCAGCGACGGTGAATTTTGGTTTTCACCAAAAAAACTTCATTATGGCGATGGCGCGGTTTCATTATCACAACTGAATGTAGAATATGATGCTTATGTATTCATAGGTAAAAATAATGTAAACACCAGGAAAGTCAAAGCACGAATTGTTGAAATAGATGATTCTAATCAACCTATTAAGCTAATTTGCGAATGGGTTGATTGATGAAGATTCCATGGCTGACATCAGTTCCGTAACACTCACACTTCAACCGTACCATCGGGCGCGTGTTCCAGCATGGCTGGGGCGGGTATTACTGTCCAATTTCGCAAAACATAATGAAGTGTGTGTTAAAACAGCAGTTAGTATGGAGCAGATTCAAACCACATGAGTGTCTTTCTAGCCACATTAGGGCAGCGACCAGAAGCGATTACAATGGCATTGGATGTATTGCATTCACGTTATCACTATGATGGGGTCATCATTCTGAACACAGATGCTAAACATTCAGACATTGCTGATGCTTATGCTGAATTGATGACTGTTCTCAAGGCTGATTATCCTAACTTGACAGTAACTAGCAAAACGCTGTGTTATATGGATGGGCAACCACTCATCGACATCAGTGACCAGCATAGTGCCGAAGCCTACTATCACGCTCTGCTGGAAGTTATTCGTTAGTATCGGGTGCGATATATTCCCATTCATCTATTGGTGACTGGAGGACACAAAGCAATGAGTATTTATGCAGCATTGGCAGCAGAATTATTATTCGGTGAACATGACCGATTGTGGACAATCCACACACCGAAAGATTTAATGCAACTTGGGTTATTTCATGCCCCTGCTGGCACACAGGGTCGTGTGCAGATCATTCAACTGCCTGTGAGACCATCACGCTTATTGCCCGGTGTGCTTGCGGGGGGAGATACTCAGCATTTGCTAGAACGGTCACGCACTAGTCCACGTCAGATGTTCTTGGGCGCACTCACTGAGGCAGAGGGTAAAGTGGCGGAGACCCTACATCAGCATCCGTATGCTAGCAATGAAGAATTGGGTAGAATACTTGGTAAGTCGCCTAAAACGATTGAGAACCAGCTTCGCATGATTTATGGCAAGTTGTTCACCTATTTTGATTTGAATGTTGAAGACAAACGCAAGCGTCAGGCATTGCTTGACGTGCTTGCGGGTCGGGTATAGATTTTTGAGGAGATACTATGGATTGGTTTAGTAATAACCTTGATAACATTGCCAATATCATTCAGATTGTAACATTCGTTACTTCTATCTTCATCTGGATTCAAACCACTAAGATTAATCGGGCAGTTCGCCTAGAAAGTAGCCGTCAAAATAAACAGGTCAGTATTCGCCTAACAAATGGCAACGAATACTATGAACTACCTGTAAAACTACGCGGTTCTGAAGTTTCTCGTGCTGAAATTCTTGGGCGTATTGGTATGATTCCAATCAACCCTGATAAGAAACTTGGCGATAGAGGTTTTTTAATTACTTATACTTCCGGTGAGGCATTCATGCGTCGTATCAATGAAATTCTGGATGCAACTCAGGATACTATTCTTGAAATACCTTGTAAAAATGAAGAATATAACCAGTTCAATTTCCCAAGCTGAAGGAGTGTATTATGTCCCACATTTTTATCAGTTATGCCCACGAAGACATCAATGCAGAGGATGGTATTGTACGCCGATTGGTGGCACGCTTACGCCGCAATTTCAATATCTGGTTGGATAAAACCGGAATCACAGCAGGTACAAATTGGCAGAATGCGCTAGAAGATGCCATCAAGAGTGGCAGTGCATTGGTCTTTATTCTTTCTCCCAACTCCGTAGGTTCCGATTGGTGCAAAGTGGAAATCAATGCTGCACGTAATGCGAAAATTCCAATTGTGCCGTATGTGTATCAGAAAACTGAGTTTCCCTTTGGCATGGATCAGATTAATGCGCTTTTTCATGAGGATGATCCACAAGCTGCAGAAAAACTTGAGGCTGCTCTTCGTGAACTTGCGCCATCTGCTTATATCCATGCCGAATCGCTACTTATTTCAAAAAACTTGCTCAATAATCGAGAAGTAACCTTCAGGCAAGCGGCAGAACAAATCTCAGACTCGAAGCGATTTTTTCTCTCCATAGATGATACAGAAGTTGAATTACTCGGATTGCCCTTATTGCCAACTTCTTTTTGCACTACCTACCTCATTGGACGAGCAGAGGATTCACTAGCATATAAGCCCTGCATCCAGCTCGCACTACAGTTTTCCGGTCCTTACGAATCAGCAGATTTCCCAGTGCGGATCGCTCAGCATTTTCTAGCGAAGGATACTAACTTTCCCTTACGCATGTTACTGGTACGGGGACCTGCACAGATTACTTATGATGAACGGCGTAATAGCAACAGCCTGAGTTATGTGCTTGATATACCGACCGATGATGAAAACCAATGGTCAGATGCACTCCATGCAACCCGCTCTGCATTGAAATTGCTCCATAAAGAACGTCAGAATCCTGCTTTACAATTATTTGTACAGGGTCCCGTTGCCGGGATTACCTATGAACTCGGTGCAGAGCATCGTGGCTTGCTCTACAAAACAGAACATTATCAGTATGATCGAGATAGTCAGCAATATTATCGTGTGCTTGGGAATATTGATTAAAAATCAGGTGAGCCTGTGTCAACCAGATGAGGATAAACCTATGCGAGTGTGGCGTTTCAATGCCTCAATCGGCGGATGGTTTATTTGAACGTCAC
>RFHA01000340.1 GCA_003696565.1 Chloroflexota bacterium | reverse complement strand
GTACGATGTGTTTTGATTGTCACAATGGTATTTGCCGTCACAGGCTTGCCCCCAGCGGGGTTATTAACAGAGGCATACAGCGTTGTATTCTCTCTAACACGTAGCCGTGTGCCATCTCGCCAATTCGATGTATTCAGCGTGCTATTGCTGCTTGGTGTGGGGCTAGGCATGATAGTTGGCGTAGGGGAGGGGAGCGGCGTTGATGTTGGTACTATGCTTGTTTGTGTAAGACTAGCCTGATTTGTGGCAGCTTGCTGTGTTTGTCTGCCATTGGTAGCAGATACGATGGCTGTTTGTGTAATCTCAGCAGCTTGTGTTTGAGATAGCTGTATTGCGTATGCCTGTGTTTGTTGCGCGCTTTGTGTCGCGGTGTGCTGTTGTGCAATGCCTGCTTGCTGTGTTGCCGTTTGGACGGCAATGGTTTGAAGCGCGTGATTCTCCGTTGCCAAAATAGCCGGCGGTGCGCTTGGGGGTAGCTCTTGGCTGGCTGTTAAAGATGAGGTTGTCGCTGTCTCAGGTGTCCTTGGGGGCGTGTTGTTATTTTGTGATGCGATCACCAGCAGCGTAGCCATAAGCCCAATAAGTATTAACCCAGCCATGATAACCCATAATTTGCGCCCGCTTTTTTTGCTTGATTGAGTATCAGGGTATGGTGCTTGCACTGGGGCAGGCGCATGAACAGCTGGGGCAAATGTTGCGGTTTCACTAGGCTCATCATCCAAAAAGCCCTCTGGCTGTGCGATGACAACACCAGGATCGGTATCCCGTTCATCAAACGGAATGAATGTCCCATAAATAGCAGTAGATGAGCCGCGTTGCCCAAAATAAACCACAATAACGGAGATGTTGTCTCGCCCGCCGCGTCGATTGGCAAGTTGAACTAATGACTTGGCTGCTGTTTGAGAATCAGGTGAGCCACGGATGATCTTCTCTAATTCCTGGTCATTTACATGGCGGGTTAACCCATCACTACACATCAGCAGGGTATCACCTTCTTCAATTTCGTATTCAACGGAATCGACAACAACAGAAGGTCTACCGCCAACACTACGAGACAGGATATTTTTGGCAGGATGATTAGCAGCTTGTTCTGCTGTTAACAAACCCGCGCGGAACTGCTCCTCAACTTGGCTATGGTCTTGTGTAATTTGCTGGATACCACGTTGATTTTGGCGCAGTAAATACGCACGACTATCACCAATCCATGCCACGGTTAAACGTTTACCACGCAAGACCGCTGCCACAACAGTTGATGCCATATGCCCAGCAGCGTTGCGTTGCTCAGCCTGTTGATAGACATATTGATTAACTTGATTCAAGACTTCTACCAGTGTACCACGTGCGGGTAGGTCGGGGTTTTTCCGCATGGTGTCATAATAAAGGTAGCCGGTATATTGAATGGTTAGTTGACTGGCAATATCACCGTGCGATTCTCCTCCTACGCCATCTGCAACGATAAACAATCGTCCACCATTTTTATCGTCCCAGGCACTATGCCAGGTCTGGATCGCGTCCTCGTTGTGTGTCCGTGTTTTTCCCACATCGGTTAGCTTACCTAAGTCAATTGGGAGCATGTTTTGGCTCATGTTTTTAATCCATCAATGTTTTAAAGACAAAGATATATTCACCAATTTGAATTTCGTCATTTTCGTTTAGAATAACGCGCCCATCAACACGCACGCCATTGACAAGTGTACCGTTCTTACTACCAAAGTCATATAAACCAAAAAGTGGTTGTTGCTGCTGATCATATTCCAGTGTGATACGTGCATGTGGGTCAGAGATATATGTGTCATTTAATTGGACGGGATAATTAGGACTACGCCCGATGATTGTACTGCCACGTATGACATAATATCGCCCAAAACGATGCTCTGGCGCGGCGATGAACAAGTAACCAATCGGTTGGTTTTCTGGCACAGGCATTTGATTACCGATCAGCGTTTGGTCGTCATCAAATTGGCTCATGTGAACCTCCGTCTTAGTGTTTTGAAGATGAAAATATGATCACCCATTTGGATGACATCGTTTTCATGAATGACCTCACGCCCGATGATGCGCTTCTGATTAACAAATGTGCCGTTTGGCGTGCCAAAATCAAATATCGCAAATTGTTCTTGATTAGTTTGGGGGTTAATTTCTAGATTGATCCGCGCATGTTGACGTGAAACACGGCGATCATTAATTAACACATCAGCATTACGCCTACCAACAACTTGCCCAGGAATAACTTTAAAAACACGCCCACGATATTTAACCGGACTCTGGACGATTAAAAAAGTTAACCAACCATATTGAAGCATATCTTGCTCTGGCGTGATGGCGGTTCGATCGCTTTCAAATGGGTTTCGTGTTTTGGCTTCGTCAATACTTAGGTTAGTGGGATCATCATGTATCACCCGCGGATTCTGAATTGTAGGGTGCGCTTGGCGTGGTGGTGCAATCAGCCCTTCCATCACGCAATAAGGGCAAACCTCATGCGGCGGATCAAAAGGTCCGTGTGTTTGGCAAAAACCACCTTGTCCCATATCAGTCTCCTACAGTAATATTCTGTTATATGATACGTCCTTCGGGCGATATGGGCAAATTAATCACTACTATTGACGATCATAACCGGGCAAGGGCAAGCATAAAGAATTTGTTCTACACTCGGACCAAGATACAAACGTTGTGAACCAGCACGGATACTTGTGCCCATTACGATAAGATCAATCTGTATTTGACGGACAACATCTAAAATACCATCAGCGATATTATCATGCTTGATAACAATGCCCTGAGCCTGTACACCGTAAATCTTGGCAAAGTCACACAACTCATCTACCATTTGCTGGGCAATTTCCTGCCGCCGTTTAGCACGCCGCTCATGCAATAAATCGTCTGATTTTTCAATGACATGTAACACGATGACTTGATCTGTAAAATCACCGGCTGCCAATGCAAAGGCGGTTTGGGCAGCTTGCCGGGCAGCCTTAGACCCATTCGTAAGGACAAGTAAACGGCGTGGTTGCCAATCGTCTGTGATGTCTTCCCCATGAATTAAAATAGTGGGGCAGGGGGAAAGCCGAATAATCATATCCGTGATTGGGTTAAACAACGCCTCATGGTCTGCCTTTTTTTCTGTTGCTCCTAAAATCAGCAAATCATACCCACGTTGTGCCTCATCTAAGATGGCATCACTGGGGGTATGATGAGTGACGACTTTTTTCTGTAGGTTTTCTTGTGGAAATAATTGGCTAATTTGTTCGAGAAATTTATTAGCTTGTGGGGACTGACCATCTGAGGTGACCGTGAGCAAAGTTAGCCCAATATGTGGGTTTTGGGAGGCAAGCCGCTGTAAAATGCCCGCTTCAACGGTTTGAGTCCCGGCGATGTTCGGGCGCATCCGCACGGGAAGTAAAACACGATTGGCATTTGCAATGATATTTTGTTTGTTCGCGACTTCTAAATCAAGCCGCTGCTGTTCTTCTTCTCCGATTTCAATATGACTGACCGCCCAGCGCATGGCAGCTGGGGCAATGAGCGATGTAACAAGTGCCATCACGACGATAATAGAAAACATTTCTTGGGTCAAAACACCCTCTGTTATGCCGATGGTTGCGACGATTATCCCCATTGAGCCACGTGCGTTTAGCCCTAAGCCCAAAAACGCCGCTGACCAATGATCCTGCTTACCAATAAACCGCGCACCTAAATAAACCCCTGTCACTTTGATGACAATAGCGGTGAGTGTTAAACCAATCAGGACGATCAATAAATCCGGCTTTAACAAACTGATGATATCTACCTTTAAACCGGCAACTGCGAAGAAAATCGGCGCGAAAATCGCCAGTGCGATCCCTTCTACTTTATGGATGGCTTCTGAATCTAGGCTTGGCACACGGCTGAGTAAAATTCCCATGACGAATGCCCCTAATAAAGCTTCTAAGTGCAAATAGTGTGTGATTGTGCCCCAAGTAAAGGTAAGTAGGACAATTAGCGTGAGGGTTTTATCTTGCATCTGGATATGATCGTTAACAAAGCGAATAGCACGCCGAACAAGCCATTGTCCAACTGTAAAGCTTATAACCATAAATCCCAATACGCTCAGTAAAGATTGTAAGATGGAGCCAGCACTGATAGCGGCTCCGCCTGCCATGCCAATGACCACAGACAGCAATACCCAACCCATTGTATCGTCAATCATGGCACAGGCGATGATTGTTTGCCCAATGTTGCGCCGTGTTAGGTTGAGATCCATCAACACTTTGGCGACAACCGGAATAGCAGAAATCGCCAGCGCAATCGCTAAAAATGCTGCGAATACAACCCGTTGTTCAGCATCAACTAATAGCGTATCTGGGATTAGCAACCCCATACCAAAACCGATTGAAAGTGTAAGGCTCAAGCCGCCGATTGCTACCCCAATTGCGGAGCGCGCTTGACGCTTAATAAGAGCGAGGTCGGTTTCTAATCCGGTAACAAGCAGTAGGAAAACAACACCCAATAAACTGATTTCTTCTAACAGAAAGCCTTCTTCTGCATTATGGGGGATTATCCATTCTCCAATTATCGGTGAAATACCACTTAAAAGTGAAGGACCCAGGATAATACCGGCTAAAATTTCCCCAACAACAGATGGCTGCCCAATGCGCTGGGCAAATTCACCAAAAAGACGGGCGGTTAGCAGTAATACCACAAATTGAATCAACAATTGTAGGACATCGTGATGTGGTGCAGCGGTAAAAACACCTTCCATAATATGCTTCCCTTTGCGAATAACTCCTGGCAATTATACCGAATATCGCAATATCTACCGCACTTCGATGGAAAAAGGTGCTTATCAACTGATCTTAGGATGAAAAACAACGACAGCGTGCATGGAATTAGTTTATGCACGCTGTTAATTGCAGTCTCTGATCTGATATGAAGGAAGATTGGTTATCCTTTGATTGACCCTGCCAGCAAACCACGAATGAAGTAGCGTCCCATGACAATATAAACCAGCAGCGGCGGTAACGCAGCAAGAATTGCCCCCGCCATCGTCAGGTTGTAATCTACTGCCTCGCCACCGGAAAGCTCAGCTAATGGCACCGTAATGGGTTGATTGCCTTCTGTGGTCATGAAAATGGCAAATAGGAAGTCGTTCCAAATTTGTGTAAATTGCCAAATGATAACCACAACAAACCCCGGTAATGAAAGCGGAAAAACAATATCGGTGTAAATTTGCCAAAATCCTGCCCCGTCAATTGCAGCCGCTTCTAGCATTTCATCCGGTATTTCCACATAAAAGTTGCGGAAGATCAGCGTAGTGATCGGGATACCATATACTACATGAATCAGCACCAAACCAGGGATTCCACCATATAAACCCAGGTCGCTCATAAACTCAAAGAGTGGAATGAGAATTGCTTGATATGGCAAAAACATACCGAATAACATCAGTGGGAATAAGAAGCGTTCACCAGGGATACGCCACTTTGCCAAGACATAACCATTAATTGACCCTAATAGGGCGGAAAGGATGGTCGCAGTCCCAACTAGGGCGAAGCTGTTCCCCAAGCTTGGACCAAAATATTCAAACGCTTCTTGAAATTTGCTGAAGTTCAGCGGTAAATCCGGCGGATTCCATGCTGTTGCCAGCGTGGTTTCATCACGGGTTTTAAGCGCAGTGACGGTTGTCATATAGACAGGGATGAGAAAGATCGCCGCCATCAAAATCAGCAGAGCATAAATAATTGTTCGATTGATGAGTTTTTTTGCAGTCATGATTTAGCTCTCCCGGCTTCTAAGTTGTGTCCATAAATACGGCACAATCACTAATGACACCAGAACAAGCATAATCACAGCGATGGCACTAGCAGTGGCATAACGATTGGTATCAAACGCACCATATACCATAATACCGGGGACAATCGTCTGAAAATTCTGCCGCCCAGTCATGGCAAAAACGAGGTCAAATATTTTTAGCGAGATATGCCCCAAAACAATGACCGCACTGATGGCAACTGGCGTAAGTTGTGGCAATACAATCCGCCAATATACACCAAATTCGGAACAGCCATCAACACGGGCGGCTTCTCGCAATTCCTCTGAAATACCACGGATGCCAGCTAAGAACATCGCCATTGTATAGCCAGCCATCTGCCAAATTGCCGCAATCACAATGCCAGAGAGAGCGACTTGATACCCTTTTGGTTCTGGGGTTGGGATAAACGTACCTTCACGATTGGTTATACCGAGTTGGGGCCAAATGTTATTTTCCCAAAAGCCAACGGCATATAAAAACACCAAAATACCACCAAGCCCCGCGACGATTCCCATCGAACGCCAGCGACGTTTGGCAAAGTAATTGAAAGCCAAAATCGCAAGAATGAATAACCCTATATACGTTAAATACATCGGAACATCGTTCCAATCAAATTCAAGCACACGCTTCCGGCTAGAAAGCCAATTAAACGTATATGGCTCTAACCCAAAAAGTCTATTGGGCAAGGCGTTTAAGCCTTCTGGCTGTAAGAGCCACCGCCAAATAGTCCCCGTCACAACCAGCGACAACGCCATAGGGAATAAGAAAATCGTGCGGAAGACTCCTTCAAACTTCACATTCATATCTAATAACAACGCGAGCATAAACCCGACAAACACACACCCCACCACAAATAAAATGGTGAAAAAGAATGTGTTTACCATGCTGGTTCGGAATTCAAACTGCATGGGGTCCGTCATGAGTTCACGGTAATTTTCCAGCCCGACGAAATTCTTTTCCACTTGTAGTGCCATTGCTGGATTATCCAGATTCTCCCCCCAATCGGTCATTGATGTGCGGATCGTCTGGAAGATAAACCCATAGACGAAAACCAGGATCAAAATCACCGATGGCAGGAGCATGATGCCAGCGATAATGCGGTCATTTCGGCTTCGCATAATGTCATTCTCCTGTCAAATTGTACAAAACGTTAATCCATGAATTTGACGGTTGTGTTATACGAACAGGTCTCAATTTTGGAGTAAATTGTCAGCTTGCTTCATAACAAAGACTATTCGCCACTTTATAATGATATTTATTTACTAATTGACACGGATAGATCAGGGATGTTGAAAAAACATCTGATTTAAGCGCAAGACCCCGCTTGAACGGGGTCTTGTGTGCATAACACGTCGTCTTGCGTTCAATCAACCGCATGCACCAGATTGGATGCAAATGGTTGACATGGCATTAGCAGCGGCGAGTGACCCAGCCTGGCGGAAAATTTCCACAACCTGACCGAATTCACCCATGAAGCGTTCATTGGCAGCAGCACCATGCACCAAGCTACCGACTAAGGTGTTTTCGCTCCAATCCATAGCAGCAGATTGCAGATAAGCGTTGTACAGTTCTGGCGCAGCTTCTACGGCATCCACACGTGCCGGGATTGATCCCTTCAGCGGGTTGAATGCGTTTTGACCTTCTACCGAACCAAGCAAGGTTAACCATGCAATGGTGTTGTCGCGGTTGGCGATACCGTTGGGTAGCCCAAAGCTATCTGACAACCACATGAACACACCTGCGGTGTCTGGTGCTGGCATATAACCAAAGCCTTCGCCTGGTTCTAACCCGAGCGTGGTCACCATATAACCGGCAGCCCAGTCACCCATAATATTAAAGCCTGCTTCACCGGCTAAGACCTTGTCAATTGCCTGTTGCCAAGAAAGACCAGCGGCATCTTCGTCAATATTGCTGCATGCCAAAACATCGCCAAAGGTATCCCAAACGGCGATCATATCGTCACCCATTGGGTCTGTTTCACCTGTCCAAATACCGTTCCAGCCATCTGCACCTAAAACACCCAGTGCAACGCTTTCCCACAGATGGTTAACAGTCCAGGCTTCACCAACAACTAAGGGGGTGACACCAGCTTCTTGCAGGGTAGGGCAGGTTTCTGTTAGGAATTGTTCCCAGCTTGTGGGTGCTTCAATACCCCATTCTTCCAAATGAGCAGGGCTATACCACATCACGTTAGAACGATGAATGTTAACGGGGACGCTGTAGATACCACCGTCATAGGTCAACAGGTCAATCAAATCTTGCGGGAAGGCATCAAACCAGCCGTTTTCTTCATATAGGAAGGTTAAATCTTCCATACGCCCAGCCACCACCCAGGTACCGGTTAATTCTTCACCAGCGTGAACCTGGAATGAATCGGGCGGATCACCCCCAAGCATACGGGTCTTTAACACGGCGCGGGCATTTACGCCAGAACCACCCGTTACAGTGGCGTTGATAACTTCAACATTGGGATAGGCTTCATTATATAGTGCGATCAATGCTTCAAGCGCTGGACCTTCATCGCCAGCCCACCAAGAGAAAATCTCCAGTTGACCGGAAAGGTCTTCGTCTTCCTGTGCATTGGTTGCGCCCACCAGGGCGACGAACAACGCTAGGATCAAAAACAGGGATAAACGTCTTTTCATCTCTTGTAAACTCCTTAAAACTAATTTAGTTTTGGGGCGGATATTTTTAACCTACCCTTAACTGAATATAACATGAGCTACATTCACGATTCCATCAATTTTTGACATAGTTGTGACAGATTCATGACACGTTGTTACAATAACGATGCAGTTTGAAGGTGAACAGACATATGCCAGATGATTTTATTGAACAAGTCAAGCAGGCGTTAGAAAATTTATATGACTTCCCGGCATTACAAAAACACCCCCTTGCACAGTATCATCAAGGGGGGAGAGAACCAGCTGGGCACCAGCTACGACGTGAACTGATTTCTGCCATTGAAACATTAAACCCCGGCAAGGCAATCTCTGCCCGGTCTGGAGCTGCACGCCTTTATAACTTGATGCACCTGCATTATGTGGGTGGGATGACGCTCCAAGAAACCGCTAGTGAATTAGGTATATCCCTACGGCAAGCGTATCGTGATTTGCGGCGTGGGCAAGAAAGTGTCAGTGAAATTTTATGGTTCAACCGCCAGTCAGCTCAACCGCAAAACGCTGTGGAATTATCCTCATTACAATTAGAGGTCTCTCGTTTAGAAGGGGAAATTGGTGCGGTTGATATTAACGCCACTTTGCGGGCAGCCTTAAAAGCGGTTCAGCGGCTAGCGGATCAAAAAGCATTAACACTACAGGTGGATTTACCAGATGATCCACTTGTCGTTTCTACTAATCCAACTGTGGCGCAGCAGATTCTGGTTAGTTTATTAAGTCAGACTATTCAGCATGCTCATCAACAAACTCTCCAGGTCATATTATCCCCGTTACGGGATGAAGCACGTCTCATCATACGGGGCAGCTTGCCAGAAATTCCGCCTATCATTCAGCAACTTGTCGATAGCCTAAACTGGCAATTGGTGATTCATGAACAGGTGGTGTTACAAACAGGTAAGCAATATCCAACTGTGCTGATTATTGATGACAATGAGGGGCTGGTAGAACTGTTGGAGCGATATTTAAGTGGGCAGACGTATCAGGTTGTTTCTGCTAATAGTGGAGAAGCCGGCTTAAAATTGGCACAGCAGCTTCAACCAGATGCGATTATTATGGATTTGATGATGCCGGGGATGGATGGTTGGGAGCTGCTGCAATATCTACGTACTGATGCTATCACGCGGGGTATTCCTGTCATTATTTGTTCGGTGATTAACGACCCTGAGTTGGCATATTCATTAGGTGCATCCTTGTGTATTGCTAAACCAGTCAGTAAGGAAACGATTCTCAACGCATTACATCAATTAACTGTTTAAACATGATGCAATATGTTCGTGGGATTGTCTCATACCTGGTGAATATCCCACATGATACTGCCGAAATTATGCAATTGGATGGTCATGCCGATTGTCATCCAATACGCGCCAGAATGACTAACGCCGTTGATGGTATATGTGTGGTCTGGAGATAACCCTTGTAAACGGATAACAAGCGGTGTGGTGGGTTCCGGGCGATACGTACGGAAAGCAAATAATACCCCGTTACGTTGATCTTGACTTAGGTATTGCGTGGCATAGTATCCATCTTGTTGATATAGCTGGAACACATCGCCTTGCTGGATAATATGACGAACCCGTTTATATTCGTTGATCCAATGGGCAGCTTCAGCTTTTTGGGCATCTGTCCAGCGAGAGATATTTGCCCCAACCCCCAACACGCCACACATACTGACATGAAAACGAAAAGCCAATGGTATGGTTTGCTCGCCCATATCTGTTACCCAGGCTTCCATTGTGTTGGGGGGGAAGATACGGCTGAAGTTGGCTTGCATGGCTAGCCGACGTGTTGGTTCCGTGTTATCGCTGATCCAGATTTGATCTGCCAACCGTAAAATGCCTAAATCTGCCCTGCCACCGCCGCCAGAACAACTTTGCCAGATAACTTGAGGATGATTATTTTTGAGCGTTTCCCACACATGATAAACACCGTGAACGTAGCGAACCCATAATTCACGCTGATCTCTTGGGGCATCTTGCCAGCCAGGTTCACTAACGTTGCGGTTCATATCCCATTTGATAAAGCGGATGTTGTGTTCTGTGAGAAGCCGGTCTATTTTTTCGATGAGATAAGCTTGTACATCTGGGCGCGCCATGTTCAAAATCAGTTGATTACGGGCTGGGGTGCGTTGACGTGTGGCAAAATGGATGACCCAATCAGGATGAGCGCGGTAAAGCTCGCTGTTGGGGTTAACCATCTCTGGCTCTAACCATAAGCCAAAATCCATGCCAAGTTGATTCACATGTTCAATTAATGGGGTAAGTCCGTTAGGGAACTTAACTGAATCCGCCCACCAATCCCCTAAACCGCTGGTATCGTTGTTGCGCCCATGAAACCAACCATCATCCATGACGAATAATTCACAGCCGATTTCTGCCGCAATCTCTGCATAACGTTTTTGTGATTCTTCATCCACATCGAATAAAGTGGTTTCCCAAGAGTTATATAACACTTTGCGTGTGAGGTCAGAATGAGGCAAGATGTGCTTTCTGATTAAATCATGCAGGCAACGGCTCGCTGCTCCTAAGCCTTGTTGCGTGTATCCAGCGTAAGCAATTGGTGATGTAAATGTTTCTCCAGGTTCTAAAACCCAGGCAAAATCCCAGTCATTCAAGCCGATGCTCACACGGGTGGATTGAAATTCTGTGACTTCTGCGGCGATTTTCCAATTCCCACTCCACGCTAATGCACCAAACCACACCTCGCCGTGTGTTTCGGTAGCATCACCACGCTCAACGGCGAAATAGGGGTTATGATGATGGCTGGTTGTGATGCGACGGCTTTCCAGAATTTTTACACCGTTTGTCAGGCGTTCTCGGTGATGTACCCATTCATCGTTCCATCTACCTGTGAGGTGATGCAGATAATAGCTATCCCCCGGTGGAAAGTGCCATCTGGCAGTCCAAGCGCGCTCTAGGGTGATGGGTGTATCGCCAGTGTTTATAAGCGTTACATGGCGTGCAATGATGTCTTGTTCTGCGTAAATTTGATAATGCAGCTTGACCGTTAATGGATAGTGCGTGTCTTTGAGCGTGAGGGTTAAGGTGTTGTCGGTCTGTTGAGCGGAGTCAAATTGTAAAGCTACCCCTCTTACACCGTCAGAAAAGGTAGCTTTTAGGCATGGTTCCGTATAGTTTAATCCCATTCCATATGTTGGATATTCCTCTGGTAAAATTTGCCCAGCCCCGTTAAAGGACGCATACCCCTCTGATTCTGATGGAGAGGGATAATCTGGTAAGCGTGCCCCCCAGTGCAAATTCAACAAATAACCCGCCTGGTTTACACCGATTACATAAGCTGTGTTGTTTGTCTCTAATTTCCAGATCATCATGATCTCCGCTTTTAAGGTTGCAGCCAATGGTATGCACCAAACACACTAACTGGGCTTGGCTTGGATTGTCACTGTTGCGGTGGGCAAACGTGGCGCACTGGCTCGAATCGTAATTGTCCCCGGCTGTGTTGTGGATTTAACGTATAAAGCCGCTTGCCCGCCGATCATCGGGAAAGGGTTTTCCCCAATTAACTCACCAGGTCCATCAATTTCAAATGTGATGACTTTACGAATATAAGGCAAACGATTGCCATAACGTTCCACCAGCTTAAATGTTATGCGGGTCATGTCCATTCCATCGGCGTTGATCTCGGTGTCGTCAACATCTAACAAAATTTGGGCAGGCTGCCCGTCACATTCGATACGCCGTTCCGCAACACGCTCCCCATTGATATACCCGATGACATGCAAATCCCCAAAGGCTTCTCCCCAACGCATCCCTAAGCCTGTTACTTTAAATGGCGGGTGGGGTAGGTTGGGGAATTCATCGCGTGCGGGCTTGAACCGACCAATATGATCTTTACCGGCGTAAACATCGACTTCATCACAATTGGAGAAAATATATAAGGGGTCGTTGCCACCGGCTGCGCGGTCACCCATTGCCCAAACCGTTGTCGGATGTAACACTACCCCGGATTGGGGAGGGCGTTGGCTGGCATAAAATTGTGCAGCATATTTGGGCATACGGAATATATCCATCACACCATGATAGCAAATGCGATCTCCGCTACCGAATTCTTTATGAGTGTTGTAATCAAATGCGCACCAAGCGATTGCACCAGTTACATCTGGATGGGCGATAGCGGCATCATGAATTCGGGCATGGCGCAAGGCGTGTTCTAATTGACGTTCTTCACCGTCAAATGTTTTGGTGGGGAACATATGCCCATTAAACTCTGTAATGAGGTGTGGCTTGTGGATGGGGTCTACAACCGTGTTGGAAAAATCGTTATAGCTGAATACATCTTCTAAAAACTCACTGTCTAAAAAGTAGCGTGTACCCGTGGTTTGGCGAGTTGGGTCTAGCTCGCGAGCGAGTCGATTTGTTTCTGTATAAAATGCAGTGTTATCCAGCGACTCGTTAATCCGTACTCCCCACAGAACAATACTTGGATGATTCCAATCCCGTTCAATCATCACCTTAACATCCCGTAGGCTGAGCTGTTGCCAGGCTGTATCCCCAATATGTTGCCAACCGGGAATTTCTTCTAGTACCAACAAACCAATTTCATCACAGCGATCCAAAAAATATTTACTTTGCGGATAGTGGGATGTGCGCACGATATTACACCCTAGATCAAACTTGATGATGTCTGCATCTTTACGTTGTAAACGTGCTGGGGCAGCTGCACCAATATATGGATAGGTTTGGTGCCGGTTGAGACCGCGCAACATAACCTTTTCTCCATTGAGGTAAAAACCATCTGGCTTAAACACGGCATCCCGCACCCCAAACCGCGTTGAATACTCATCAAAATCACCGAGCTTGACTGTGAGTGTATACAGGCGTGGGTTATCTAATGTCCAAGGCTCATAATCTGCTGGTGATAATGCCCCGCTGATGACCGTTTCATGATTAGCGGGGATGGTGACGGATGTTTGCCATGTGGCACCGTTATCTGTTTGTGCAGTGAGCGGGAAAGTGCGCTCTTGATTGGATTGATTGCGGATGAAAACTTGTACATGCTGATCTGGCAGAACACGCATGTTTGTGATGTGAACTGAATCGACAATCCGCAGCCACACATCACGGTAAATTCCACCAAACGTTAAATAATCTACAACATAGCCAAAGGGGGGGATGTCTGGGCGTTCACAGCTATCTAAATGTACTGTCAGCAGGTTTTGAGCTTGTAAATAATCTGTGATGTCAAAGGAAAAAGGTGTATATCCCCCTTTGTGTTCTGGAAAGGTATGCCCATTGATGGTGACGGTTGTTGCGATCATCGCGCCGTCAAAATCTAAATAGACTCGCTGCCCTGGTTGTAAATCTGGCATGGGGAAGCGTTTGCGATATGTGCTAATGAACTGATATTCGTAATCATGAAACCCCTGATGAGGGAATATCTGGTTGGTGTGCGGCAGGATAACCGACTGAAACGCGCTATCTGGCATCGTTTCATCTGCCTGCTGCGGTATAAACAACCAGCCATCATTAAATAACCGGATGCTCCTCAAGTAAAACTCTCCTGTTTATGTATCAATTTGAAAGCAATATAAAAAAGCTTTTAGCACAAAATAGCATTTGATATTGATTGGCACGGCTAAAAGCTTTTGGATTGACAGCAACGTCGTTTGCTATCCCTTTAATCCTGATGTGGCAACCCCTTCAATAAAGTAACGTTGTGCCAAAATAAAGATTAAAATGGGCGGTAAAATTGCGACGGCTGCGCCAGTTAATACCATGTTTGGCTGGTCTGCAAAGCTGTTGCTCAACCGGATGAGTGAGAGCGTCAGCACATGGTTATCAACATTTCCCTCCCCAATAATCAAGAGGGGCCACAAGAAACTGTTCCAGGCATATAGGAATGAAAAGATCGCTAGGGTAGCAATTGCTGGACGGCTAAGGGGTACAAAGATCGTCCATAAAATGCGGAAGCGACTAGCACCATCCATTAGCGCGGCTTCTTCAATTTCCTTTGGAATAGAGATGAAGAATTGACGCATCAAAAACGTGCCATATGCCGAGAAAATCCAAGGGACAATCAAAGATACAATACGATTTTGCCAGCCAATGACCACCATTAAGCGATAAATGGGGATAATCAACACAACAAACGGGATCATAATTGACCCTAAATACATCAAAAAGATGGTATCACGCCCCTTAAAGCGAATCCGCGAGAAGGCATAACCGCCCATGATAGATGTAATGAGTTGCCCAATAACTACCCCAACGGTGACAATAGTCGTGTTGACCAACGCACGATCTAATTTGAGATCAAACACGGCTTGATAGTTGTTAAATTGGAATTCTACTTTTTCTACTTGATTGGCGAGCCGTTCAACTGCGAATGTACGCACGCTAGGGTCATCAATAGAGACAAATTCATCTTTTGAGCCGCGATAAGCCAATGGTACGGTCAGTGTTTCACCGTCGATTATGATTTGATAGAGATCAAATTCCTCCCCGTTGATTGTCAACGTCTCACCGGTTTCTACGGCTTCATCAAAAGGGATTTCATATAGAATTTGGCTATCACGCGGTGAACTAGCGTTGATTAACTCCGGTGTGGTAAAAAAGCCAAAGCGAACCCGTTCACTAGTGGGCACCATGGTTACCGTTTCCCCGTCAATTTCAAACCGATAAGTGGGGCGTTCTTCTCCCTCATATTCCACCATCACCGGGCTGCGGGGTAATAAGCGTGGCGGGGTGTTAAATACATCATTCGATGTTTTAAGCGAGGTCATCATCATATAGATAAACGGGAACAGCATAAACAGCCCGAACGCCGTCAGCAAAATATAAGCAAGAATGCGGAAAATCCAATCACGAATGGTCATGATTCATACGCCTCCGAACGGGATAAACGGAACTGTAAGAGCGTGATCCCGAAAATGATGAAGAATAAGACCCACGCCACTGCGGACGCATAACCAAACTGAAAATCTTGGAAACCGCTCGTATAGAGATAGAACACAGCGGTTGTCGCATTTTCTGGAATGGGACGAGATGGGAACAACGCATATGGCTCGTTGAATACTTGTAAGCCGGTGATGATAGTTGTAATCACAACAAAGAAGGTTGTGGGGGCTAACATGGGCATGGTCACATTGGTGAACTGTTGCCAACGGTTTGCACCGTCAATTTGTGCGGCTTCATACAACGATTTTGGAATACCTTGTAACCCAGCTAAGAACAGCACGGTATTAAACCCGACAACTTGCCACGCCGCCAAGAACACAATAGAAAACAATACCACGCCAGGTCCAGTTAACCATTGAATGGCAGGGTCTTGGATGCTTGTGCCAAATGTGCTGTTTATAAAGTCAACAAATTCGCTGATGAAATAGTTGAAAAAGCCAATGGTTGGGTCATATAACCATCGCCAGATCAACGCTGTGCCAACAACAGCTGCCACAGATGGCAAGAAATACATCGCACGGAAGAACTTTACCCCCGGCAGCTTTGAGTTCAAAATTAACGCTAGCCCAATCGCGGGTATCGTGCTTAGTGGCACGAGTAGCATACAGAACATCAAGGTGTTTCTCAGGCTGATCCAAAAACGATAGTCCTTAGCACCAATAACTAATCGAACATTTTCCCCAAGATGAATCGTCCCTAATGGACGGTAGCCAAAACTCATGACGGATTGAGCAGATCGACGGACAACACTCAAATGATCCAAGGCAGGTGTGCTGGATTGTGTTAACTGCAAGAGGGGGATCGCATTGTAGTTTCGTTGATCTAACCATTGTGTTTCTAAAGATAGGATTTTGCGATAGTTTTCTAAGCCGATGTCGTTTGGGGTTGCTCCGGCAGTGCTATCACTAAAACTAAGATAAAATGAAAGCAACAACGGACCTGCAAAAAACAACATAAACCCGAAGATATTTGGTGAAAGTAATAACCAACCTTGCCAAGCGGCGTTTTCGTCTGGCGTTTCACCAAAGTATTGCCCCATATAGAGCATACGTAATCCAAGTGTGCCGAAAATCAACACCCCTAATAGCAAGAACCAGGGCGTTGCATTTTCAAATGGATCATTAAAACTTTGAAGAATATCATTTAGCGCACCTAGCATTTGTGTGTGGAGCATCCCGAATAGAATGGTGACCACGCTTAATAAGAAAAACGCGCTTCGTTTCCAGTTGTATTCACCGAAGGATGAGATATAAAACCCGACTCCACTGAACCCCGCAAGGACTAGCACAATACCAATAAGAGAATCTTGTGTTGTGGTAAATCCGTTAACAATGAGATTAAAAACATGATGCCAAGTCAGGATAAGCAAAACTGACCAGACTCCAATGGCAAAAGCGATTTTCATCAGCCAGGCACGTAGGGGGGAATCTTCATGAAGTTGGCTACTGACCCAGTAAATGGCATAGGCAATGGGGAAGCCAAGCAAAAAGCGGGCATTCCGCATAATACTATCCACGGTTGTTTCAAACCCGAGGAACGCCCCCCAAACATGAAACAATCCAACGGCTGCTAACAACAACCCCACAAATTGGATCACTAAGGATAAATAACGTCCTATTGGGTGTCTTAAATAAAGCAATATTGAGCTAATGACGGCTAATACGCTTGGGAATAGGGTGAAAGCAGTTACATAAAACCGGACGCTATTCCCCAATCCACCAAAATCCTCTTGAATGGAAATCAGTCGGGCAAGATAAACACACCCTAAGGCGATAATGAGGTTCCAAACGATATTAAAATTGATAAAAACTTCACGTTCATTGCGGATCGTCCAACGCCAACTTAGGGCAATACGATCTGCGACTTTTGAAAGAGATGGGTTTGCTTGCATAGGGTTCTGTTCTGGGTGTTAGGTTTCCACTTTAAGAATAGGGGTGGGAAGTGCGTCCCCACCCCGGTTAATACAGGACAATGTGCTGATCATCCTGTGCTAAGTTGAAATCAAGTTATTCCATTTCATCAAAGAACGGTGCAACTTGCTCACAGATAGTGCTGGCAAATTCTTCTGCTGTCATTTCACCATTGAATACAGCGGTGACACCGGTGCCATAAGCGTTGTCGATGTCTGTCCAGCTGCCGAAGAACAACGGTGCTTCAGTCACGCCAACAGCTGCGCCATCAGCAAATACCTGGTTGTTCACGCCGCTGTCTGGCAGGGTGTTCAGGAACAGTTCAATAGCTTCTTCTGTTGCACGGCTGGGGATATTTGCACCCAAGGCGGCAACTTGCCCTTGAACTTCGGCACTCGTCAGGCGGGTGACCAATTCCCATGCTGCTTCAGGATTTTCGGTATTAGCGTTGACGACATATGCACCCCAGAACAGCCAGTTGGTGGGTTCACCACTTGGACCAATGGGGAGTGGCGCAACGTTCCAGTTGAAATCAGCATTAGCGATGACACCTGGGGTTGCCCAACGTCCGTTCATGAACATACCAACATTACCAGCCAGGAAGGGCGGCTCTGCATCTGTACCCCAAGGCACAGCCCAGCCTTCTTCAAACATCATCGCGGCGGTGTTCAAACCAGTGACGGTTCCTTCGTTATCCAAACCGCAAGCGGTGTAGTCTTCATTGAAGAAGCTAGAGCCAGCAGCGTTGACGAAGTAACCCCAGTTTGCCCACCAAGCATTCATGCCGAAGCCATAGATTTCATCACCCAACGCACTGATTTCTTCTGCAGCGGTCAGGAATTCATCCCAAGTCCAATCACCTTCACCAGGGTAATCCAACCCAGCTTCATCAAATAGATCGGCATTGTAGTAAATGGCGAAAGCGGAAACGTCACGGGGTAGACCCCACAGAGCTTCACCATCATCTAAGGAAGTGGTCAAGAAGCTCATCGGACCAGGATAGAAATCTTCCACATTGAAGTTTTCATCCATTGCGGCGATGTCTGCCAGGTTAAGGATTAAACCGGATTCAGCAAAGCGTGCGACATCGGTACCAGGAATCCAGAAGACATCTGGCGCGGTGCCTGCTTCAAGCTCGGTGATTAATACGTCTTGATAGCTAGCTGATTCAGAACCACCGGGTTCATAAACCAAGCTGACACCTTCCCATTCAGCATCGATGGCTTCGCTCACCGCGGTATAGACATCAATTTCAGCTTGATTGTCTGGGCGGGTGCGCCAACGCAGGACGGTTTCTTCTTCTTCATCCTGGGCGGCGATTGGCAGGGCTAAAACCGCCAATAGCACACTGATCAGCAACAAAGACAAATAACGTTTATTCATATATATATCTCCTTGTGTATCATTAACGAACACTATTTAGTGGGTAGAACATACAAGATATTTATTTAGTGTTGCTTGTATACTTTCTACCCGCTCCTCACATTAACGTGGTGCAGCATCGCTCCCCCTGATGATCAGGTCTGGCGGCAACACCACGGACGTGGGCGTTTCTCCATTCAGCACATCCATCAGCATATCAAAGGCAATTTCGCCTAGTTTGCCGGGGTGCTGGTCGATTGTGGTCAGCGGTGGGTTAATCACAGCTGACAGGGCGATGTTGTCATAACCGATCACGGTGATGTCATCAGGGACAGATCGCCCAATTTGATTGATGTATTGAATGGCACCAACTGCCATCCGATCATTCAAACATAAAAGCGCGGTTAAATCCGGGTGATTACCAAGTAACTCTTCAGCAGCCTTAGCCCCGCTTTGGGTAGAAAAGTTGCCAAAGGCAATTGGTAAATCTGCCGGTGAAATCTCATAATCCTGTGCGGCGTGGTATAACCCCTTTAAGCGTGCTGCGATGGCGAAGTTGATGCCATGCTCAACGGTGATGATGCCAATTCGTCGGTGTCCCAATGAGTAGACGTGTTCAAATGCCAACTTACCGCCGGTTTCATCATCACTGCGCACACTATAAGCTGCTGGATGGTATCCAATACTGACAACTGGGATATGTTGCACTTCTGCAACCATCCCAACAGATGCCATAGGCACGTTATCAATCGCAATCATGCCTTCAATGTAACCACTTTGGATCAATTGCATGTAGGCTTCTTCTGGTCCATCAGTGTTTAAGCGCGGTGTGCTTAAGAGAATGTTATAGCCTTTTGCAGTGCTGGCGGCTTCAATGCCTTCCAAAATGTGCATCACTAATGGGTCTTTGAAAATCGCATCATAGATATAAGGGAACACCACCGCAATGATGTGTGTTTTACCAGATGACAACGCACGTGCCGCCAAGTTGGGGCGGTAGCCAAGTGCTTTAACCGCTTCCATTACCTTCTGGCGGGTTTCCTCAGTAAAATAGGGTGTGTTGGATAATACTTTAGAAACAGTCGCTGTTGAAACACCAGCGTGTTTAGCGACATCTTGTAACGTTGGCATAATAAAACACTTTTTATGATTTATTTTTATCTAATCAGCAATAGTTAACCGCTTAACTATCATCATATCGCTGATTTTGTGAGATGAAAACAGTTTCTCATCATTTATTAATTCTTAGACGATTAAGCTGTGGGAAATTGAATCACTGGGGAGTGAATAAAAAAGGATGAGCGATTCCACTCATCCTTTGAAATTCTAATTTAAACAATCAGATTGGGATTAATAAAAGCGGCTTGCACCTTCTTCGTCACCGTTGATGAAATTCTGGATTGCGGTTTCCAGATCACGGTGAATTTCTTCACAAAATTCTTGTGCGTGGTCAATCTGAGGTTTCAGAATTGACAAATAACGCTCCACCGCCAACCCGCCAACCAAGCCAATGAAGGCAGTTGCACGCAAGGTATTCATCGCAATTTCCAACGCCTTGCTCACAGTTTGGAGAATTTCTGAGGCGGTTTCAAAGCCATCCGCAATGCTTTGGACGGCATCAGTATCCATATACACAGCCATTAGTAGACCTCTCCTTTAACTAAATCGACTGGAATACGTCGATCAGATTTTCCACAAGACTGCGGGCTTGCTGATCGGCTTGATCCATAATATCCAATGCTTGGGTGATGCAGTTACGAGTAAAGCTCACCTGTTCGGTAATCCCGTTAAGCAAGTTCATCGCCTCGTTATTGACTGTTTCCACAAAGCGATCGGCACCCTGACCAGTCCAGACACCGCCCAAAACTTCTTGGACGTAGCTCTTAAGACGTGCTTGTACCTGATTTTCGACAACATTTAACTGCTGGGTAATTTGCCCGATGACACTTTGCAGCACTGCCCGGGCGATACGCAGCAAAATTCGCATTAATGGCATGAGTTTCGCTCCTTATCTTTAACTATAGACCCATAATGCCGCTAGTATCAGAATCGGCTTGTTGCATGGATTCGACTGCGTTCTGAATATCGCGCTGGAGTTCTTCAAATTTATCACGCAGTTTGGTGATCTTTTGAGTCAGCACACCGCGCAACCCATCACTAAATGCATCACCAGCCTGACCAATCAAGCCACCACCTTCTAGCATTTCGGCAACTTTTGCAACAAGATGAATCGTGTCGTCCAGGTCTTCAGCACCTTTCTGAAGCACGGATTTCATCTCTGCCATCATGTCATAATCCATTTTAATTTCTGGCATGAGGTATTCTCCTTAT
>RFHA01000006.1 GCA_003696565.1 Chloroflexota bacterium | reverse complement strand
GTCGTACCAGAATTGCAAGAAACAGTCCAAACAATCAAGCAACAGCTAGAAGCTGAACGCCAACAACGCGCGCAAGCAGAATTGCACGCTAAAAAGGTGCAATACTTAGCTGGTGCAGGATTACCTGCTGATTTAGCGGACGTTATCGTTGGCGAAACAGAAGAGCAATTGCAAGTGGCAATTGATAAGTTGAAAAAGTCTATGCCACCTAAAACCTTACCGCAAGGTTATATTGGCTTAGGCGCGAACACTGACGGAGTAAGCCGTTCACAAGAAATACTCCAACGTATTAAAGGTAAAGTGAATGGCGAAAACGTTATGAGTTCACTTTTTAGTCGACCACCAACAATGAATCAATAGCCGCAAAAACTAGAAAAGGGTTAATCAACAATGGCTAACGAAACAACTTATGCATTAATATCAACGCAATTACCAAGCATTTATGAAGCGACAATGATGTACGCTTCTGAGACTTTTGTCTTGCCTAGCATCGTCACTGTCTATCAAGACGCAACAGGGCTATCGCCACGTGTATTCACTGAATACAGTGAAGGAACAGCTTCTGTTGTCGCTGAAACCACAGACTTGTCTACGCAAGTCTTTAGCCGTAGTGTTTCGGCAACGCTTACACCAGTTGAAGTCGGCGCTTCATTTTTTGTGACCGATTCACGTGCAGAAAGTGACATTGTAGACGTTCTAGCAGACTTAAGCCAACACATTGGTTACACAGTCTTCTCCAAAGTAGAGAGCGACTTAGCGAGCCTTTTCAACGGCTTTACTGCAGGCACAATCGGCGCTGCATCCACCACGCTCACTTGGTCACACATTTTCCAAGCACGTGCTGTTTTAGCGGCTAACCGTGTACCAAGCCCATATAACTTAGTGCTATCAGAATATCAGTGGCTGGATTTAGCAAGTGCAGCTAATGTGGCAGCATTGAGTGCACCAGCACCACTACGTATCCGAGACGACATACAGGACGCTTACCACGTAGCCACAATCGGTGGTGATATTAACGTGTACACAACACCAAGCATTACTGCAGGTACGGATGTCTTTGGCGCAATGTTCAGTCGACGTGCTATTGCACTCGACGTACGTCGAGGT
>RFHA01000339.1 GCA_003696565.1 Chloroflexota bacterium | reverse complement strand
TCTGCTAAAAATACGCCAAATCGTCCGTTACCACAACCAACATCCAACACACTGAGCTGACCTTGTGGCAAATATTCCACTAGTGTTTTCCACCCAAGCCAAGGCGTGCCACGTGTTTGGTCAAATTCTGATGCTGTCACTTCATAGAACTGACGGTTGATTTCATTCAGTCGTTGGATTGTGTTCTCGTCCATATCCATCAAGCTACCTGTTATGTACGCTTATTTAGCGCATAGATGCCATATGAATAATTGTGACACCATCACCACCTTCACTAGGATGTGCGGTTTCTACTTTTGCAATTAATGGATGTGTTTCCACGTGCTCACGCACGGCTTTTCTCAATGCACCGGTTCCTTTACCGTGGATAATTCGTGCAAAAGGCAACCCGGCGGTGTATGCGGCATCAACATAATGTTCTAAGCGTTCGATAGCACCTTCTACCCGCTGACCACGCAAATCAAGCTCTAGTCCAGGTGATTTTACATCAGGTAGTTTAACTGCTTGCACCGGTTCATATTGCCGCACATGCCCGCGCTTCATTTGCCGTTTATGGCTACGTGTGCGCTTTTGTAAATCACGCAATTTAGCTCTCACTCGTAATGAGCCAACTTGTACCATTGCCTCATTGTTATCCAACTCAATAATAGTGCCCTCGGCGTTGAGAGTCTCTAACCATACTACATCGCCTAAGCGTGGCTCAAAAGTTGGTGTATCGGTATCAGTGATGTTTTCAATTGGTTTTTGTATGCCATATTCGGCGATTTTTTCAGCAGCGGCTTGTAATGCCTGCACTGTTTCTAGCGGCATCCCCACGCGCCGCATTTCATTTCTTAACCGCTTGAGTTCTTTACGGAATGCTTCAAGTTCCTCTTCGGCATGGCGACGGCTAGCATTGATAATATTACGGCGTTCATCTTCAATTTGATCTAAGCGTGCTTGTAAAATAGCTTGCTGTTCTTCTAGCTGATGGCGTAGCGCGCTGATATGTTCTTGCTCACGACGGATTGTTTCCCGCGTTCGGTTAATTTCATCCAGCAAATCATCTGCCACTAAGTCTTCTGTCGCGACCATATGCCGCGCCATTTCAATGATTTGAGGGTCTAAGCCTAGCCGATTTGCGATTGCCAAAGCATTTGAACGCCCTGGCAATCCGATAATTAAACGATATGTTGGTGCTAATGTTTCCAGGTCAAACTCAACGCTGGCATTTCTTACGCCTGGCGTTTCAACGCTATAGATTTTTAATTCTGGATGATGGGTTGTTACCATTGTGGTCACACGGCGGTCTTTAAGTGTCGTTAAAATTGCCCGCGCTAATGCCGAACCTTCTGCGGGATCAGTTCCTGCACCTAATTCATCTAACAACACAAGTGAGCGGGAATCACATTGATCTAAAATCGTTATGGTGTTTGTCAAATGTGCGGAAAATGTGCTAAGCGACTGCTCTATACTTTGCTCATCTCCAATATCCGCATACACCCCACTAAACACAGAAAGACGTGCTTCTTCTACTGGTAAATGTAGCCCACATTGCGCCATCAATGTTAATAAACCCACTGTTTTAAGCGAAACGGTCTTTCCGCCTGTATTTGGACCGGTAATGACAATAACCCAGGTATCATCGTCAAATTCAATGTCAATTGGCACAACATCACCTTTTAACAGAGGATGCCGTGCTCCTTTTAAATAAATTGTACTGCCAGGATGGTCGGCATTTGCCTTACGTGGTTGAAAGCCTACTAGCACAGGTTGTACTGCGTTTAATTTATTGGCATAACGCGCTTTGGCAAAAGTCAAATCTAGGTAAGCTAAGACTTCCACCGTGCGGATAATACGCTCTGCTTCATCACCAACTAACGCACTCAGTTCTAATAAAACCCGCCGAACTTCTTTTTCTTCCTCAAGTTGTAACTCACGCCATTGATTATTTAATTCCACTGTTTCTAGGGGTTCAATAAACAATGTTGCACCTGATGATGAACTGTCATGTACAACACCGGGGATTTTCCCTTTATTTTCTGCTTTAAGCGGGATGACATAACGTCCACTGCGCATGGTGATGATGGCTTCTTGCAAAAATTGTGCTTTGGGGGAGGTGATAATACGGTTAAGCCTGGTTTGTAAGCGGTCAAATGCGATTTTTAAATCACGACGGATAATAGCTAGTTTTGGACTAGCTGAATCCTTGACCTCTCCATTGTCATCAATGGCGGAAACAATCGCATCCTGTAATTCTGAACATTCTTCGATTTCCGCTACCAATTCAGCCAGCAATGGGTAAACATGGCTCAGCCTGCTTAGGGTGCGTTTAATGGTTGTACCACGCCGCAGGGTATGCCGTATATCTAATAAAGTGCTTGCGTCAATCATCACCCCACGTTGAGCAGATAGCGATATATCCCGCACATCATGTGCCCCTCCCAATGAAATCTGAGGATGATCTTCCAATAATTCGCGCGCTTCGGCTGTTTCTCTTTGCCAGGTTAAAGCCTCTTCTAAATCAACCGTTGGGGTCAGTTCATAAGCTAAATCAGTACCTGCTGAAAAAGACGTGTACTGTGTTAATTGTTCTAGGATTTTGTGTAATTCTAGTGTCGTAATCGACTTTTCTGTTATCATGGTTTCCTCAACACTGTTCTATCGCTCAACAGTATAGATGAGGAATGTTAGAATTTCAATTGCGCAGTCATTAAAGGTTCATAAAAGGTCATAAGTATTTAAATTTTAGCATCTTCACTATTCCAATTCTAGAACATCCCCCCTATAATATCGCCTCGAATGAGCATCCCCTTATCGAAAGCTCATTGTAAGATTAACAAGAGGAACACATGGATCAGATTAAAGATAATTGCGTCGTCAGCATTGCATACCGTTTATTTGTTGATGGCGAGGAACTAGAAGAAGCAACTGCGGATGAACCATTGGAATATCTGCATGGCGCAGAGAATATCGTCCCTGGGTTGGAAAAAGCTCTGACCGGTAAGAAAGTTGGCGATAAGTTTACCATCACACTCCAACCGGCTGATGCATATGGTGAATACGATGAGGATGATACCGAAGTTGTCCCGCGTGAAGACATCCCTGACCCTGTTGAGCCAGGCATGGAACTGTTATTGGAAGATGAATATGGCTCATTTTTTGAAGCTGTTGTGAAGGAAGTAACCGATGATGAGGTTGTTTTAGATTTCAACCCCCCATTAGCTGGTTATGAAGTTACCTATGAAGTCGAAGTCATCAACATTCGTCCAGCCGAGCAGGAAGAAATTGAGCAAGGCTTCCCCTATGGCTACGAAGAAGATTATTTTGATGATTTTGAGCATGACCACGACCATGATTAAGTTGGAAGGAAAGGGGCGCATAGATGCGCCCTTTTTGTTA
>RFHA01000338.1 GCA_003696565.1 Chloroflexota bacterium | reverse complement strand
TTTGAACTCGCATTACAACAACAACCGGATAATATCGATTATCTGTATGAATATGGTAGCTTGTTACTAGAAGCCGAACGGGTGGCGGATGCACGCCCTGTGGCAGAGCACGCCCTAGAAGTCGCGCCAGATGACCCACGAGGTTACGCTTTGATGGCGCGTGTTTTGATGTGGGATGCACCAGAAGAAGCAATCCGTTACGCCATACAAGGGCTTGATGTTGACCCAAATTTTGCTCCCTTGTATGCCGCGCAGGGTGTGGCTTATACCAACCTTGGACGTTGGCAGGAAGGCATCCGTAATGGTGCGCGGGCAGTAGAATTAAACCCAAACGATATTTTTGTACAAGTGGCATATCAATGGCCCCTCACATATCGTGGAGATTATTGGGGGGCGATCCAAGCATTGGAAACCGCCATCTCACTAAACCCAAACCTGACAAGCCCATACTTCTATTTGGCATCGCAATATATGAACACCGTCAACCTGCCGAAAATGGCAATCGCTACCTATGAACGCATTTTAGAAATTGACCCAGATAACGCCAAAGCCTATTTACGCTTATGCCAGACGTATGCACGGGTGAATTCAGCCCGTTTTGATATTGCACAACCCTATTGCGACCGTGCCATTGAACTAGACCCTGATTATGGAGAAGCCTATATGCAACGTGGGCAAATGCAATATGCACGCCGTAATTACGAGGGCGCAATTGAATCTTTTGAAATTTGCCGAGAAAAAGGCTCCACCCGTATTGAATGTAGCTATTTACGCGGCTTCGCTCATTATCGGCTAGGTAATTATGATGAAGCATGGGATATTCTACAAAATGAAGCGCGTCCGCTCGCCATTGAACAAGGTGGGCTAGACCCCATTCTTATTCAAATTGATCAGGTGATGGATGCTATTACACAACGCGCACCTGGTTATCAAGGCTTAGCTGTACCAACGGCGATTCCACCAACCCCACTTCCTCCAACACCTATTGGCGGTTTTGGTACATAAGGTATCATGCAGATTAAACGCGATTATTCCAATACGTTTTTTCGTAAAAATGAACGCTCCGGCTGGCGGTTACCTGCATGGGCGGTGTTTCTATTTGGACTGTTGATCGGTGGCACGGTTTTATTTGTCTCCACCAACCTAGAAGAACTTCAAATGGAAGCCCTCGAGATGTTTGGGATGGGACCAACCGCCACCCCACTGCCAGGTGATTTAGCAACACTGGGTGAACGTTTATTTGTCGCTGGAGATTTAGAAGCAGCGGCAGATTTGTTTGAGCGTGCCATTGCCCTACGCCCAAATAACATTGACTATTTATATGTCTATGGGCAATTACTCATTGACATGAACGCACCAGAACGCGCCTTAGAGCTTGGCAATCGTATTTTAGAAATCAACATTAATGATCCGCGTGGTTATGTTTTACGGGGACGCGCACAAGTGTGGACAGGTGACCCAAACGGTGCAATCTCATCGGCTCTTTCCGGTTTAGAGCTAAACAGTGGTTATGAATCAGAATTATATGGCATTTTAGCGCGGGCTTATACCGATGCCGGACAATATATCGAAGGTGTACAAGCTGGTGAGCAAGCCGTTCAAGCAAATCCCTCTGATGCAGAAGCACGCCGTAGCTATGCTTATTCATTGAGCTGGATAGGAGATAACGAAGAAGCGATCGCCCAGCTAGAAGCGGCTATTATCCTCAAACCGAATTATATCCCTGTATACTTAGAACTCGCATTGCACTATTTAGCACAAAACCGAGATCAAGATGCGATTGACCTATACGACCAAGTGCTAGCTATTCAACCACGTAATGCCCGGGCATTGCTGCGTTTATGTACGACATATCGTAAAATTGGTCAATTTGAGCGTGCAATTGGCTTCTGCCAAGATGCCGTCAACGCAGACCCAACCTCTGTTGCATCCTGGTACCAACTAGGATTATTACAATATAACCGTTATCAATTCGCTGATGCGTTGTATTCTTTTGGGCAATGTATAGAAAATGACCCAGAAAGTGTTGATTGCCTGCACCGACTGGGGCTAAGTTATTACTATGTCATGACGCAAAACGCATGTGTAGGGGAAAACTTGCCAGAAGGGTGCCGATACCGTACCACAAATCGTTATTATGCCGGTTCAGATTGTGCAAGTGCCTGGAATATTTTACAGGATTCGCTGATCTTGGCACAAGGTGAGCAAGCAGAAGGGCGCGATGTCTCTGGCATTATCGCTAATATCCAAGAAGGCTTAGTCGCAATTGGTCAAGTTTGCCCAGAATATGGTCGTTTCTTACCCACGCCAACGCCAACGCCTTTCCCAGAAGGGTATGTGCCGCCAGCAGAAGAAACACCTGAAGCCATCCCTGCACCAGGAGAAGGAGCATAACTCATGTATATCAAAACACCAAAACGGTATCGAAGAGGTGCCAAACAACGCGGGCTGATCTCCATGCGTACCATCCTTATTTGGCTTCTTGTTCCACCGTTAATTGTGATCGGGATTGGGATTTACGAAAATCGAGCGCAAATTACGCCTTGGTTAACCAATGAAGTGAACCGTCTGGTTTCTGATGTAGATAGCACAGTCCGTCAAATCAGCGCACCTGCCCCCACCCCAACGCCAGACCCATCCAGTGATAAACAACGGGCATTTGCAGCATGGGAACGGGGTGCCATTCAGGAAGCAATTGCCTATTTTAAGCAAGCCGCACCCAATGCGCCCAATGATCTACAAGTGCATTATTACCTTACACTCGGGTTGATTAACCAAGGACAAGTTGATGAAGCGTTGACTGCAGCACAAAAAGCCGTCAATGCTAGCCCTTTCTCTCCCGATGCGTGGGCAATTCAGGCGATGGTGTTAAATCGGCTAGAACGCCCAGGTGAAGCAATCGTGAGCGCGTCTCGTGCGCTTCAACTCGTGCCAGAATCACTCATTACTGCCCAAGTAGACCCCAATATCGCGCAATCTCTACGGTCACAACGTGCACGGGCTTTGGCGTTTTTAGCAGAAGCCTATCTTATTGCCGGGCAAGGAGAACGCGCACGGGCAACTGTGGACGATGCCCTAGAGCTTTATCCAGATAGTCAAGAAGCGTTAGTTGTCAGTGGGCGAATTTATTCTGAAGTGGATTTTGATTTCATCACAGCAAAAGATGAATTTGAAGCAGCTTATGCGCTTGATCCACGTATGACTTATGCAGCGATCTGGTTAGCACGCATTGAAAGCCG
>RFHA01000337.1 GCA_003696565.1 Chloroflexota bacterium | reverse complement strand
CGGGGCCTTCTGGCGCAGAAACGGCCGTTCTTTGTGCGTCATTCAATCCTTGCAAAATATCCATGCGGCTATTGTAGCGGGGATTGGTTATTGGTGCATGACCTTGTTAGAGAGTACCAATGTGCAATTGTCGAGAAAAACGGCCGTTTTTACACTCTTGAGCAAAGGTGTGGGTTAAAAGATCACTTTTACAGGAAACCATAATTCTGAAAAGCGCGCCATGACCGTAGGGAGGTGTTTTATGGATTTATCCGCAGTAAACAGAAAAAGGAACCGCTTTGCCCAAAGCGGGCAAGGGTTAACCGAATACGCCTTGTTGTTGGCATTGGTCGCCGTTGTCGTTATTGCGGCACTGACATTACTTGGTGATTCGACTGCGCTGGGTTTTAAGCGCACGCTGGATGGTTTTCAGGGGCAGTTGCAAACGGTGTACACCGATTTGTTTGATGAGGAGCCGCTGTTGGAATGGCAGCAGATTTGGGGGCGATGGACAATTGAAAACGGCCGTTTCACCAGCAGCGACCGCTGGTCCAAAGTTGTAACAGCCCTACCCGTTGACGATTACACCTTTTCCCTTGATTTACAAACAACTGCCACGCGCGGCGACAATATTTGGGATGTTACCCGTGTTGTCTTTCGTTTTGCCGACACAGATAACTATTACGCCATCGTCCCCAAAACAGATGGTGTGATGGAACTGGCAAAAATGCAAAATGGGCAATGGCATTCCTGGTTGGCCTACGCCAACACAGGAGCAGATCCCCTGCAATCGCAAAATTTTCAGGTCACTGTAGAAGGTGCCCACATTCAGGTGTGGCAAAATGGGCAGTTGTATATTGACTATACCGATCCCAATCCGATCCCCTCTGGCGGTGTGGGGGTAAGTAATGACTGGTCTGAAGGGGCAATGGATAATGTGCAAATTACTGTGAGTGAGCAGCCATGACAAAACAAGACCCTTCTCATAAATCACGACTGGAAAAGCTGGATGTTTTAAGGGAAACGGCCGTAGAAACTGCTTCTGCGCCAGAAATCAAACGTTCCGGGTTAAGCCAGTGGCAAAAAAAGCGGCTCAAGCAGTTAGGGATTGTTGTTGGCGTTTTGGTAGGAATAACGGCCGTTTACGCCCTGGCCAATTGGTTGTGGCAGCAGCGCCCAGCCCCACCCCCCGGCGCTGTCACCGGGCTGGTACTTAATCTGCAAGGACAGCCCATTGCAGGTGCAGTTGTGCAGGTAGAAGGCCATACAGATATAAGCACGGTTACGGATGAAAACGGCCGTTACCAACTCAACAATATCCCCGCAGGACCACAGCGCATTACCATTCAACTGGCCAATGGCGCCAGCGGCACAGCCTACACCCCCGTCATTCAGAGCAATACCCTCACAGACCTGGGAACATCCCGCCTTTTTCAACCATAAACAACAAGTGGAGCGTTTTGCCCGACATACAAAACGCTCCACTCTGTTTCTACAAAACAAAAGCACGCTGCATTAGTTAACGGCGACCACTATTCCAACACGACTTTCTGCCGAATTGTGCCGGCACGCTGGTGAGAAGCAATAATCTCAACGGCCGTACCCGGTTCCGCCTCAATCACCCACTCCACCTTGGCCCGTTCAGACGTGGTATCG
>RFHA01000336.1 GCA_003696565.1 Chloroflexota bacterium | reverse complement strand
GGCGGGAATCCGGCTTGTTTTGCCAGCGCGGCAACTGTGTGTGGATCATCACCAGAAATCACCTTAAGGCTAATGCCCGCCTGACGAAAGCCTTCTAATGTTTCACGAACTTCCGGACGCAACTCATCTGAGAAACAAAGCAGTCCTAATGGTTGTAAATCATCTGGTGGCTTCGGCTGTTCATTAGCATCGTATAACTGACCATGATAGGGACTATAAGCAACTAATAACACACGGTAACCCTGTTCTGCCCATTGCCGTTGTTTTTCCTCATTTAATTCAGCCGTTGGTGATAAATATGGTTGAAGAAATTCCGGCGCACCCAACATCACCGTTCCGTTTTCAAAGGTGAGCGCACTGTATTTACGAGCGGAGGAAAAGGGGATTTCATCAATCACAGGGCGGGGGTCCCCCTCGCAGGCTTCTAATAAAGCATCCGTTGTACGATTGCCAGAGGAAATACTACGGGCATAGCACCCCATCAACTGCTTAAATTGCGCCTCTGAATAGGTTTTATCTAATATAAATATCTCTCGCAGATGAAGACGATTAGCGGTTAGTGTGCCGGTTTTATCCATACATAACACATTAACATTACTCATCGACTCAACTGCGTTAGATTGTTGAATCAACGCCCCTTTGCCAGACATCCGCAATGCACCCATCGCATAAGCGGTTGTTGTCATCAAGATCAGCCCTGCCGGCACTAAACCAGCAATCACCGCAGCAGATTGCACCGTTTGTACTGTAGAAACAGCTCGAATAGCATAAGAAGCCCCAAACAGAACCCCCACGATAACAGATAACACCACCAAAATCCGTACAACAAAGTTGATGTCCGTTTGTAAGGGGGTGCGCACAACCTGAAACTGACGCGCGCTCGCCGTGAGTTTGTTAACAAAGCTATTTTTACCCACGCGCGTCGCACGATATACCCCACGCCCGGTTACACAAAAACTACCAGAAAATAACTCGTCTCCAGCTTTTTTAGTGATTAAATCAGACTCACCAGTTAACAAGGATTCATCAACATCCATGCGCCCCTCGCCAACCATCACACCATCTACAACGATCTGATCTCCTGCCGCCGCGATAATCAAGTCATCTAATACAATTTCAGAAGGATCAACAACACATTCTTGTCCATTACGGATTACGGTGGCTTTAGGACGTGTTAACAGTGCAATACGATCTAACTTAGCTTTTGCGCGGAACTCTTGTACCACACTGACGACAACATTGATAGCAACCACCCCCACACTAACAAATGCATCCCCCCATAATCCAAATAAAATCAACACCAAGCCGATAACAAACAACACCACATTAATGAAGGTGAACAAGTTTTGTCGTAGAATATCCCAATAGCTGCGGCTTGTGTCGATCTTAACATTGTTGCCGTCACCGCGCGCACGGCGTTGGATAACTTCTTGTTCTGTTAATCCAATCACGTTATGCCCTTCCCAAAAAGAATAAGAAAAGAGGGCTAAAAACCCTCCCCTTTTATATATTACGATAAAATCGATCTTTGGTTACGAAATCACCCGGTGGTTTTCATACCAGCGGCGATCCCACTGATGGTCGCCAAAACTTCACGCAGGATATTTTCATATTCAGGTGAATCAGGTTCAGTGGTTCTTAATTCACGTAGTAATTCCACCTGTAAAAAGTTAAGCGGGTCTACATAAGGGTTACGCCGCTCAATTGACCGCTTAATGACAGGCAGACGGTCTAACAACGCATCATAGCCCGTTACCATACAAATATAATCGCACGCTCGTTGATGTTCCGCCTTAATCTGGTTAAAAATTTTATCGCGTAGGGATTCATCTACAACCAACTCGGCATATAACTCAGCAATCCCCATATCCGCCTTTAATACATCTAACTCCACGTTTTCAATCAAGGATTTGAAGAACATCCAGTTCTGATACATCCGCTGAAGCATTTGTAAGCCATTGGGGTGCTGTTCACAATATTGTTGTAAAGCAAACCCAACCCCATACCAACTAGGGATAATGGCGCGGCTTTGCATCCAGCTAAATACCCATGGAATAGCCCGGATCGCTTCAAACCCGCCTTTTTTGCGCTTGGTAGGACGTGAGCCAATTTGCATCCGCGCAAGTTCATTAATCGGCGTAGATTGCTGCCAATAATCCAGAAAACCTGGCGTTTCATAAACAAATCCGCGATAAGCCTCTCTGCCCATTTCTGAAAGAAAGCGCATTGCCTCCTGCCATTCCGGTAACACAGTACGCCCCGGTGGCTCGCTAATTGTCATCAACGCCGCATGCATCACCTGATTAAGATGACGATAGGCAATAGCAGCATTACTATAACGATAAGCAATCACTTCACCCTGTTCTGTAATTTTTACTGAACCATGTAATGATTGCGGTGGTTGAGAGCGGATTGCGCGATTAGTTGGTCCACCACCGCGCCCAATACTACCACCACGACCATGAAAGAATTCCACCGATACCCCACGAGACTGACAAACATTTGCCAGGGCTTCCTGTGCTTGATACAAACTCCAGTTTGAGGCAATATACCCACCATCTTTATTGCTATCAGAATAGCCAATCATGACTTGTTGGCGCAGCAATCCATCAGCTGTACGACGAGCTTGTAAATGTTTGGCGTATTGCTCATTTTCAAACAACGCTGTCATAACTTGTGGTGCTGCCTGAAGATCATCTACCGTTTCAAACAAGGGTACTAAATCAAGATCATCAGCTACGCCAACTTCTTTAGCAAACAGCAGCATTGTTAATACATCGCTCACATGTTGGCTCATGCTGGCGATGTAACAATCAATTACGTCTTTTCCATAGCGTCGGTGTGCTTCTGCAATCATGCGCCAAGTGGCAATAATGGTATTTGTCGCCTCAGAAAAACGTGGCTCAACTGGGAACAAGGGGCGATTGTTGCGAATTTCTTGCGTGAGTAACGCACACTTTTCATCTTCTGGCAGGTTAGCAAAATCATCTACCAAACCATAATGCTTAAAAACCTCACTAATGGCAGCCCGATGCAACCGCGAATCTTCACGAATATCGAGTGGAACAAGATGCAACCCAAATAACTCAACCTTACGAATAAGCCAGCCTAAAGTGCCTTCCGCAGAATGAATACTCTTGTTTTGCCGCAGACTTTCCGCAACCAAGTGCAGATCATCAAGCAACAATTGACTGGTATGATATTGATCTGCCTCAAGCTGTTGATAGATGCTGTTCATCACAGAACGATAAATCTCACCAGGATATCGTGAATGCTGTGAATCCGCGGCAGGAAAACGTGCCAGCAGCGCATCGGAAACGGGGGCTTCCAGAATATCTTGTGTCAGGCGATCTCTTACATAAGCAATATCTACCAAATAAACCTGCCGCGCTGCCGCTCGTAAACGTGCAAGCGTTTGAAGCGTTACCTCTGGCGTGACATTCGGGTTGCCATCACGATCCCCACCCATCCACGCACCAAAGCGTAGCAACGGGGGTAAATTCGTCCATTCTTCATCAGGATAATAAAATTGGAGAGCTTGTTGTAATCCATCATACACATCTACAACGGATGACATAATCACGTTTGTGATGAAATATAAACCATATTCCACCTCATCACTGACTGTTGCACGGACTGCCCGTGTGGGGCGTGTAAGCCAGAGCTGTTCAATACGCCGCAAGATGTCATCCTCAACACGCCGTTGTTCACGCGGCAAAAGTTCTTGTAATTCCATCAACTGCAGCATATCAGCAATATCACGCAGTTTAATCAGCACTTCTTGCCGTTTCGCCTCAGATGGATGCGCCGTTAATACCAGGCGAACGCGGGTTTTATGCAATATCTGGCGAATTGTGTTGGCATCAACTCCTTTACTGTGCCATTCACGGATTGCTGCGTGGATAGACTCACTCACACCGCGTTCCATCTCTCGACGGCGCAGCGTACGGATGCGGTGCTGATCTTCCGCGATGTTAATCAATTGCAGATAATTACCAAATGCCTTAATCAGCATATGCTTGCCGCGCAAGTCTGTTTGTTGGATAATTGCTCGCAGTCGTGCAGACGCGCTCTCATCCCCATTCCGGCGGGTTTTAGCTTCATGTCGTACCTGCTCTACAAGATTAAAAACTGCTGCGCCTTCTTGCTCTTGAATAATCTGTCCAAGCAGGTTACCTAATAACTTAATATCAGCACTGAGCGGCATCAGCTTTTCTTCAATTGGGATTGCTCTTTCACCCTCGAATTTATTCATCAGACTCCCTACACTCCTTTTACTGACATCATGACACCCGGACGTGGTTCAAGCGTTGCTCCCATGTACGGGCGCACATTGTTATTCAACAAGTGCAAATCAAATTGTTGCAACAAACGTGCCAAAACAATCTTACTTTCTACCTGTGCAAACGCTGCTCCAATACAGTTTCGCGGTCCACCCCCAAACGGTAAGAAAGTATATGGCATGATCTTATTAGCGGCGTTAAACCGTTCTGGATCAAATTGATTAGGATTATGCCAATAAACTGGATGACGATGTGTAAGATAAATTGAATAAAACACACGCATCCCTGCTGGAATAGCATATCCATTAAAACACAGGTCTTTGGCAGCCACTCGTGACCCTAGATGAATAGGCGGATACAATCGTAAAGACTCGTTTAAGACCTGCTTTAGATATGGCATTTTTTCTAGAGATTCATATGTGGGCGGTGAATCCCCTAATGTGGCGCGGACTTCTGCCTTGGCGCGCATCATGACCGCTGGATGTGCCCCCAACAGATATAACGCCCAAGCCAGTGATGCCGTACTAGTGTCGTGCCCAGCAATGATCATGGTCATCAATTGATCTCTAATAAGATCATCCGTCATAGCGGGGGTATTGATAAGCGTGCCTAATAGATCATCTGTATTACCAGGGTTTTTGCGGCGTTGAGCGATGATACGATACAAATAAGCATCAATTTTACGTATCTCGTGGTTATAACCTATATGAGAAAATCCGCGCCATAATACCCAAATCCCTGGTGAGATATAATTGACTGCACGAACCACCCCTTTCCATAACCGCTTAAGCTCTGGCGAAAAATCCACCCCAAACAGCGTATCTGCCATAATTAATAGTGCGATTTTACGCATTTCATCTAGCATGTTATAAGGCTTACCAGGTTGCCATGCTGCAGTAATTTGATCTGTTGCCCGCCACATCGCTGTAACATAATATTGCAACATCTGTTTATGAAGTGCCGGGTTCATGATACGGCGGATATTATCATGTGACTCGCCATCTTCTACCAATACACCATGCCGCAGTAAGATAGTGATTGGCTCGCGTTCCATACGCCAACGCATATCATCGCGCGATGTCACCAGAACAAAGCGGCTTGCTTCTGCTCCAACAAGCATTACAGGGCTAAACCCGGGCAAAGGCAAACGAAAGACATCCCCCATTTCCGCGTGGAATACTTCCAACGCACCAATGACACTACGCCGCTGCCAAATGCCACGCAAACCTTTAAGACCGATTATGCCATTCGGTTTTGGAATGGGTTTTAAAGACACATCATTTTTCCAGAGTAATCGTTTAAGCCTGTTTCTAATTTTAAAGGGGTATAGCAAGACGCGCTATACCCCTTTAACCATCTATCTGGTTTTATCTCAATATTTTAATCTCGTGATGCCGCAATCAACTGCAGCAAAAACAAGAACAAATTGATAAAATCCAAATAAAGTGTCAGCGCGCCATAAATGCTGAACTTCATTGCCATATTGCCGTCGCTTTGTAGTTCCGGCATCATGCTCATTTCTTTGATCTTCTGTGTGTCATAAGCTGTTAAACCGGTGAAGATAATCACCCCACCAATGCTAATCAACAGCCCCAACGTGCCACTGCCCAGGAACATATTCAGGATGATAGCAATAAAAAGCCCCCATACGCCAATCATCAAATAGGTTCCCATCTTGGTCAGGTCGGCTTTAGTCGTAAAGCCCACAACCGTCATAGAGCCAAACAACGCAGCTGCTGTCCCAAACGCAGCATAAAGCGCAGTCGGGTCATACATAGGGTTTTCTACCGTCTGCCCAAAATCATTGACAATTGTAGGGCTAAGAAATGCAAATAATGTCAATGACAGGCTAAACCCCATTACCGCAGAAAAAGCAAAGAACATCATCCCTACGACTGTTGGAGAGAAACGATTTAGCCCAGCCCCCATTGCGATTGCCAAGCCAATCAACACCACAAATGAAATGATACCTGCTGCCGGGCTTAAGCGGAGTTCAAGCAAAGAATCGCTTGATGCAAAATACCATGCTACTGCTGCTGTCACCAACAAGCCGAGTGTCATCCACATATAGACCATTTTCATGATCTGATTGATTTCGACACGTGGCATACTGACTGGTGACGAAGCCACCTCATAACGCCAACTGTCTGGATTATTGTTAAAAGCCATCTTTCACCTCAACATCTACATTTATCCACACTCATTATAAATCAAAAATTGGGCTAGTGTGTTATATTTGAATTGTATCTGCATTTGTAATCATCATAACCCTTAATTTTTGGGGGGATTAAGCATTTAATAATCCACTACACTGAAAAAAGAAACCCAAAGGACAATCATGAGACGTGGCACGATTTTCCCGATTTTGTTTATCATCATATCCGCTGCGATTGTTGGATCAGGGCTAATCCTCAATAATCAGGAGACAAAAACAAACGAGCCTATTCAGCTTTCAGTTGCAGTCAGCCCTTTAGCAGAACATTGGTTGCAACAAGCAACACGAGCATTTAACAACAGCGAAGTCAAAATTGACGGGCGCGTTGTTACGATAGATTTGACCACAACAATTGATGACACCCAAGCATGGGACTTATGGACAACAACCAATCACCCAGACCTGTGGATTCCCGCAGCACGATTTTCTATAGAAGTCAGCAGCGGTGAGTTTAGCGTGTTAAGCGAATCCGTAGCAAAAACGCCAATCATTTGGATGGGGTATCAAAGCCGAGTTGATGCCTTAACAGCCAACGGGCAAAAACGGTTCGATTGGCAAACAGTTATTGACAGCGCAGCATTAGAATCTTGGGGGGCAATTGCACCGGAATACAGCCAATTGGATTTTATTAACATCGCCCTCGCCCCAGCGGATAAAGATATAACCGGATTAGCTGCACTTATATCGGCTGCAGCAGATACAAACTCGACAAACAACATCACAGCGTCTCAACTCCGTGGAACATTTCGAGATCGTTTGATCCCAGTGTTAAATGCGCTACAACCCTATATAGGCTCGCTTGAGTCATATGTAGCACGCCCAAACACAGTTCATCTAGCAATTGGGGCGGAATCAGTATGGCTAACGAATTTAACGAGTTTTATCCGCAATGAACCAGTTCAATTTAGTTATCCAGCTTATACTGTTTTGTTAGATTTCCCGGTTGCTATATGGGATGATACAGACCAAGCCCAGCTTGCCGCTGCTCAAGCCTTCGTTGATTGGCTACTTGAGCCAGAACAACAAACGATCATTCCATCCTATGGATTACGCCCAGCAGTTGGTGCGCCTACCTTATCAGACAGTTTATTCACCAATGCGCAAATATACGGCATTGAACTGAATCCAACCCTCAATGTTGTCCAATTACAATTGAGCAGCGGTGATATTCAAGGGTTACTTGCATGGTTTAATAGGAGAGGATAAACAAATGCACACACGATGGTCTATTATTTTACTTGTTTTGATCGGGATACTTGCCGGGTGTAATTCCGGTGAGCAACCCAGCGGGCAAGCGGTTGTTGAGGCACCCGCCAATGCTATTGAGATTAGTATTATCTACGCGCCAGAATCAGAGTTATATCTTCCACAAGC
>RFHA01000335.1 GCA_003696565.1 Chloroflexota bacterium | reverse complement strand
GTTGGAGACCCCTCCGATAACATCCCAGGTATTAAAGGTATTGGTGAAAAAACAGCCGTTCCTTTATTAGTGGCATATCAAACGTTGGACGGGATTTACCATAATATTGAAGCCATCAAAGGAGCAACACGTAAAAAACTCGAAGAAGGGCGGGAGATCGCCTATATCAGCCGGGAACTCGCTCAAATCAAACGGGATGTGCCCATACAGCTCGATTTAAATGCTTGTGTGGCACATGATTTTGATGTGAATGCCGCCATTGAATTATTCCGTGAGCTAGAATTCCGTAGCTTTATCAATCGTTTAATGCAACAAACTAAACCCCAGCAGCTTGATTTATTTACGATGGATAGCCAACCAGAGACGCTACAACCTAGCGATAATCTGGTCGATACGATTATTGTTGATGATGAACAGAAACTCCAGGCACTAGCTACTGTTTTAAATGCCGCTCAAGCCATTGTTTGGGATGTGGAAACAAGTGGATTGGATCAAATGCAGGTGGATTTAGTTGGTATTGCTTTAGCGGTTAATGGCGAGCAAGGATACTATATTCCCCTTGGGCACCAAAAAGGTAAACAATTACCACTCCAAAAAGTAATGGATGTGCTGCGTCATCCTTTGACAAATCCAAATATCGACAAAATCGCACATAATGCCTCATTTGATTTGGTGGTGACATCACGCTATGGCATTGAAGTCACGCCGATTACATTTGACACCATGATTGCTGAATGGCTACGTGACCCTGATAGCAAATTTTTAGGGTTAAAAAACTTTGCACAGCAGTATCTTGGTGTGCAGATGACACAGATTGAGGAATTGATTGGAAGTGGTAAAAATCAGAAATCCATGGCGCAAATGCCTATTGAGCAAGTGTCTCCTTATGCTGCGGCTGATGCTGCCATAACATACCGCGCAGCTGAGTGGTTACGCCCTAAATTAGAGCAGGAAAATCTTCTACATCTTTACAATACTTTAGAAATGCCTCTTGTGCCGGTACTAGCATCAATGGAGCGCGCCGGTGTTGCGTTAGATGTAGCTTATTTAAGAGAAATGAGCCAACGTCTAACATCGCAGTTAAAAGAGATTGAACACCAAATTTATGATCTTAGTGGCGGTTATGGTGAATTTAACATCAATAGTCCTAAACAACTAAATGAGGTACTATTTGAGCAATTAAATCTACCTGTAGAAGGCTTAAAACGTACAACACATGGCTATTCTACAGATGTTAATACCTTAGAGAAATTGCGGAATGATACCGGGCATCCGATTATTCTCAAGATTATTGATTATCGTGAATTGAGTAAATTACAAAGCACCTATGTAGATTCATTGCCGGAATTGGTCAATCCACACACCGGCAGAATTCATACGAGCTATAATCAAACTGGTACATCAACCGGACGCTTAAGTAGCAATAATCCCAATTTACAGAATATTCCAATACGTACTGAAATTGGACGGGAGGTGCGGCGTGCATTTGTTGCACCTCCGGGTAAACTCTTGCTTTCAGTGGATTATAGTCAGGTCGAACTAAGAGTCATGGCACATATCAGCCAGGATAAAACACTGTTGGAGGCGTTTGCACAAGATCAAGATATTCATGCTGCCACTGCTGCTGCCGTCTTTGGTGTACCGCTAGAGGAAGTGACTTATGAACAACGTAGTTTCGCCAAACGTGTCAATTTTGGCTTGATGTATGGTATGGGGGCGTTCCGCTTAGCGAGAGATAGTGATTTAACTTTAGCTGAAGCGGAAAAATTCATCCAACAATACTTTAAACGCCTGCCGAATGTTGAACGATACATTCGCGAAACGAAAGAAAAAGCGCGTAAACAAGGGTATTTGGAAACATTATTTGGGCGTAAGCGGCGGTTTAACGCGCTCTATAATGCGGCACATGGGGGGCGTGTTAGCCAACAGATTGTTGCCGCAGAAGAGCGCGCCGCCATTAATATGCCCATTCAGGGCACTGCCGCAGATATTATGAAACGCGCTATGATTGATGTTTATGCCGCTTTGAAGGATAAACCCGCTTTCATGATTCTACAGGTTCATGATGAGTTGGTGTTGGAAGTTCCAGAAGATGCGTTACAAATGACTCGCGATTTAGTTGTTCAAATTATGGAGCAAGCGTTTCAACTTGATGCACCATTAAAGGCAAATGCTCAAGCTGGTTCAAACTGGCGTGACATGCAGCCTCTCTAATGCTATACTCCATAGTTACTATTGGCTTTTTATTCAACATAAAAGAGGCTTATGAAACACTTTCTTGAACTCTCTGAATGGTCTGCTAAAGAATTACGTGAACTGTTAGATTTAGCTGTTCATCTTAAACGGGAATGGCGTTCTGGCGGCAATCGCCCGGTTTTGGCAGGGAAAATATTAGGTATGGTTTTTCAAAAACCATCTTTGCGCACGCGCGTTTCTTTTGAAGTTGGTATGAAACATCTTGGCGGGGATGCAATTATGCTTGGACCATCAGAAATTGGTTTAGGCAAACGAGAGAGCATCGGCGATGTTGCACGAGTATTGTCTGGCTATGTCCAGGGCATTATGGCGCGTGTGTTTGACCATCAGCATGTGGTGGAATTAGCACAATATGCGTCGGTTCCTGTTATTAATGGATTGAGCGATGATCGCCATCCTTGTCAAGCTATGGCAGATATGCTAACGATTTATGAGCATTTTGGGCGGCTTGAGGGCTTAAAATTTGCCTTTATTGGTGATGGCAACAATGTTGCCCAGTCGTCTTTGTTAGCTTGTGCTCAATTTGGTTTGGATTATGCCATTGCTAGCCCAGAAGGTTATGAATTGCCCTCGCATTTTTTGGATAAGGCTGCTCCCTTGATTCAAAAATCCGGTATAAATATTCAAACCCTACGTGATCCAATTGAAGCAGTACAAAATGCCGATGTGATTTATACTGATACATGGGTTAGCATGGGACAAGAAGAAGAAGTGAAAACACGGGAGGCGAAATTTGCCCCCTATCAGGTTAATGCACAACTCCTCACACATGCTAAACCACATGTTGTGGTCTTGCATTGCTTACCGGCGCATCGTGGGCAAGAAATCGCTGATGAAGTCGCTGATGGCAAGCATTCTTTGATTTTCCCACAAGCGGAAAATCGTTTACACGCACAAAAGGCTATTCTCGTCAAGTTGATGGGGTAAAAAAGAAACGATGGCTGGAAACCGCGAATTATACCAACAGCATATGAACGCTGGGCATAATGCCGTCTGGGATCAGGACTGGGCTGCTGCCATTAAGTCCTATTCTCTGGCGATACATGAATTCCCAGAGGATGGCGAGGCACATATTCATCTCGGTTTATCTTTGTTGCGGGCGGGTCGCCTAGAAGATGCACTGAAGGTGTATTCGCGGGCACATCAACTCTTACCAGATGACCCTGTCCCGTTAGAAAAAAGCGCAGATGTCTTAGAACGAATGGGGCGGTTGAAAGAAGCTGCCCAACAATATATGAACGTGGCAGATATTTATTTAGGATTACGTGACCTAGATAAAGCTATCGGTAATTGGGAACGTGCTACGCAATTAACCCCTGGCTTGGTGGCAGTTCATGTTCGCTTGGCACAGGCTTATGAGCGTATTGGGGATAAACGACGTGCCTTGCGGGAATATCTTGTCTTAGCGTTTAATTTCCAGCGAGCCGGCGATACCGCTAAAGCCATTAAAGCTGTTGAGCGTGCCTTGCGCCTAGATTCACGCAATCCACATGCTTTGAATACACTACGCGCCTTAAAAGCCGGTGGCGATGTGGCACTGCCTGATGATGAAGAGTTGGCAGACGCACCCAAAAAGCAAACCAGTATGTTGGATGCTTTTGGGGATGAGGAACCTGATGAACCCCAGCGGCAAAAAATTGGCGAAGCAGACCCTTTAGGTCCTATTGGCGAAGCGATGACCGAAGCCTTAAAAATGCTTTCTGACCATATCATGAACTCCGGCTCGTTAGATGCATCCGTAGCTGAAGCCATGAAGGCGATGCAATTACAACGTCAAGGCGAGTATTCCCAAGCGGTGGAGGCTTATAAACGCGCAGAAGCTGGCTTAGGACATCCTGCCCTTAAGCTAAATCTTGGGGCTTTGTTATATTTACAAGATCAACCGAAAGAAGCAATTAAACCCTTGAGCGAGGCGATTGTTGCGCCACAGCTTTCTGCTGGGGCATTACATGGCGTTGGTTTGGCTTATATGAAGCTTAATCAACATAAACAAGCCTCTCGCTTTTTATTGCAAAGCCTTCAGGCGGTTGATACACAACTTGCCGTGAATGATACCGAGCGCAGTGAACTGGCTGAAATTTATAATCGATTACTCGGTGCGCTTGATGGTGCTAATGAAGATGCTCTAGAAGCAATCGATAAGCGATTTGCTGATTTACTCAGTGGTAAGGATTGGAAACAGCGGATTGCAGCAACTCGCCGCCATGTAGAAGAGATCATGCGTGACCAAGGTGAGCAGGGGGTGCGTGATTTTCTTGGAACTGGTGGCAGTGACAAATTGGCAGAAATGGTCTCTCGTATTGATACATACATCAGTAAGAATATGCTAACGCTTGCCATGGATGAAGCGCACACCGCTGTCCAAAGCTCGCCATATTATTTACCGATTCATGTTCGTATGGCAGAGATTATGATGCGGGAAGGGCGGTTGCGCCAGGCAATCAATAAATATAACACCATCGCGCGCGCTTATATGGCACGCGATGAGAACGACCGTGCCGCCTCAATCCTAGCTGAAGTATTAGAGATGGCACCCCTTGATGTCAGTATCCGTACTAGTTTGATCGATTTGCTGGAAAGCGAGAATCGTATGGATGAAGTGCTAGATCAAACCATTGATCTGGCAAAGACCTATAATCAATTGGGGAATTTTGATCTCTCGCGTGAGACGTTTCAACAGGCTGATCGGCTGGCAAAGCGGATTAATGCATCCCCCGCTAAAATAGCTGATATTAAACATTATCTAGCGGATATGGATCAACTTCGTTTTGATACACGCAAGGCGATCAAAACTTATGAAGAAATTATCGACTTGATGCCAGAGGATGAACGGGCTTATCGTCGTTTGGTTGATCTATACTTCTCACAGAATAATCCCGTAGAGGCGATTAAAAACTTAGACCGTTTACTGGGTATTTTTACCAAGAAACGGCAGATTAGCAAAATTGTTCAGTTGTTGGAGGAGCTGGTCAAACATTATCCGTCAGATACTGGGTTGCGGTCTCGATTAGCGGGTATTTATAGCAAAACTGGACGCAAAGCTGATGCAATTGAACAGCTTGATGCTCTTGGTGAATTGCAATTAGAAGCTGGTATGCACAGTGATGCACGCAATACGATTAAAAAAATCATCAACTTAAAGCCCGATAATATTAATGATTATCGTAGGCTACTCGCACAACTCGACGGTAAATAACTTCTATAAATCATGATATAATGCTTGACTAGGGGGCGGCAATTACGTCGCCCCTTGTGGCGTTATTGTGAAGGTGCTTCACTGTGGAACTCATCTGGGCGATTGAAAATCTGACCCCGCTTGATCTCATTGATATTTTCCTTGTGGCGATGTTTTTTTTCAGCCTGACGTTCTTATTCCGTGGAACGCAAGCGATGGCATTGCTACGTGGAACCGTGTTGTTGATTGTCGGTCTTATTTTATTTTCCAGCTTGTTTCAATTACAGGCTTTAGGCTGGTTATTGTCTAATGTTTTAACTGTGCTAGCAGTCGCTATTCCTGTCATATTCCAACCAGAACTCCGGCGGGCTTTAGAACGTATTGGGCGGGGCAGCGTATGGTTTAACCGGCAAACTCCTGATGACGTTCGGATGCAGATTATTGACGAAATTTGCCAAGCAGCCGAAAAACTTTCTGAACGACGACACGGTGCTTTGATTGTTTTACAACGCAATAGTAGTTTAGAGGAATATATTCGTACAGGCATTGCATTAGATAGCAAAGTCAATGCGCAAATTTTACTGACAATCTTTTGGCCCAAAACCGAACTTCATGATGGGGCGGCTATCATCGATAATACTGGACGAATTGCTGCCGCGGCGGCGGTGTTACCACTCACGGCTAATCGGAATTTGCCAAGTCGTAAAATGGGAACACGGCATCGTGCGTCTTTAGGCATTAGTGAAGTGAGCGATGCACTGTGTGTAGTGGTTTCTGAAGAAACAGGCAAAATCGCTATTACTAACGGCGGACGCATGGTTTCTCGGTTAGATACTGAACGCTTGCGTACCATTCTCAATGCGTTTTATGCACCACAAAAAGACTCGCAAAAATCAACTTGGGTTAAGATACAAGGTTTCGTTAAAGACTTATGGCAATAAACGCACGTAATCAAACTGTCAAACAAGCCTTTTTGAATAATGCGATGTGGTTTTTAGCATCGTTGTCTCTGGCATTTATTGTTTGGTTTATTGCCACTAGCCAAGCTGACCCTATTACAGAACAACGTTTTCCCTCGCGCATTCCAGTTCAACTGGAGCCGGATGAGGGATTGATGATTACCGAACAGGCAACAACCAGTGTTTGGGTAACTGTCCGTGCACAACGATCAGTTCATGAAATTCTGACAGCAGAAGACATTATCGTCCGTGCAGATTTAGAAGGGTTAGGTCCTGGAACACATACGGTTGAGTTGAAAGCTGAAGTTGCACGTCGAGCAGTGGCGGATACACAACCACGTCAAATCACAATCCGTTTAGAAGAAATTCGCTCTCAACTTGTGCCTGTTGTTGCGCTTATTCCACCAGAAAACGAACCGCCCACGACTTTTACTCGTGAAGCACCGATTTTTAGTGAATCACAGGTGATGGTGCGTGGCGCAGCCAGCCAGGTACAGCAGGTTGTCGCGGCGCAAGTTTTACTTAATCTGCGAGATCAGCGTGAGACGTTAGAGACCGATGTGCGGCTGATCCCTGTTGATGCAGAGGGTAATGTTGTACAAGATGTTACGCTAGACCCTCAAATTGTCACGGTTACAGTTCCCATCCAGCGCCGTGGGGATTTACGAGAAGTCTCGATTTCACTAGACATTGATTTTACATCCATTACCGATGGTTATTTTGTAGAAGCTATCACTTACGAACCGCAAACCATGTTAGTTTTAGGCGCGTCAGAAAACCTGACGACCATTTCAACACAGCCCATTGATTTAAGTGGACGTACCGATGATTTTGAGGCTGTTGTCCCAATTATTTTGCCCGATTCAAGTATATCGGTCTTGGGTGATCCTGTTGTAACTGTTCACTTTTCTATTTCTGCACAAACCATTACGCGCCAGTTTGAAAATATTGAAGTAGATCTCATTGGGTTGCCAAATACACAAGATGTTGAGATCGCACCGGATCGTGTTGTTGTCTTTGTAACGGGTCCACAACCGGTTGTCAGCGCACTCACTACGGATGATATTCGTGTGGTGGTTGATCTCAATGCGCGCGAACCTGGCGTTTATGAACTCACGCCACAAGTATCAATTGCACAAATTGAACCGGCTGGCATCAGTATAAACCCAGCGGTTTTAACGGTAACAATCCCCGGTGATGTTACACCTGAAGTGACACCGGGTAGTTAAGATGGAGAGTTTATGGCAAGAAAACCTTTAGTTGCCCTCGTTGGGCGACCAAACGTTGGTAAAAGCACCTTATTTAATCGCCTTGTTGGCGCACGTCTCGCCGTGACAGACGAAATCCCCGGCACAACGCGGGATCGCCTTCAAGCTGAATCAGAGTGGGGTGGCATGGTGTTTAATGTGGTTGATACTGGCGGTATTGAAATTTATCAACCAAAAGACTCTCGGGATGAATCCCCGTTAGCAGAAGGAAGTGCGGATTTTGTGCCGCAGATTCGTGCTCAGGCGTTGCTCGCCATTCAAGAAGCTGATGTGATCGTGATGCTAGTAGATATTACTCATGGCATCACCGCGGCAGATGAAGAAATTGCTGAAATTCTACGCCGCACAAGTAAACCTGTGATCGTCGCTGCCAATAAGGCGGATACATTAGAATTGAACGACGAAGCCATGGAGTTTTATGCTTTAGGGGTGGGGGTTGTTGTTCCCATCAGTGCCATTCATGGCTTAGGTACCGGTGATCTTTTGGATGAAGTGGTAGACGCACTGCAAAGTACCGATATGCAATTTGATGAGGATGAGAGCGATCATCTTAAAATTGCCATTGTCGGCAGACCAAATGCTGGCAAAAGCACACTATTAAATCATTTACTTGGTGAAGAACGTGCTATTGTCAGTCCGCTAGCAGGCACAACCCGCGATGCAATTGATACACAAATTAAATGGCACGGGGCAGATGTAACCTTAATTGATACTGCTGGTATTCGCCGCAGAGGTAAAATTGAACCAGGGGTTGAAAAATATAGTGTGCTACGTGCCTTTAAGGCAATTGAACGGTGTGATGTCGCTTTATTGGTGATTGATTCGCAAGATGGCGTGACTGAACAAGATGAGCATATTGCTGGCTATGTGTTAGAGCAATATAAAGGATTAGTAGTCATCATGAATAAGTGGGATGCTGTTGAAAAAGATGCCCACACCATGAATGAATATACTAAACAAGTCCAAGAAAAACTGCATTTTATCCCATACGTTCCTGTTTTGTTCATCAGTGCCTTAACTGGACAACGTATTCATCAGGTTTTAGAAACGGCTCATCGTGTGTGGGAAAATCGCTTTATACGGCTACCAACATCAGAGGTGAACCGCATCCTGCGTGAAGCTATCCAACGCCATCCACCACCTGTAAAAGGTACCAAGCGGTTAAAAATCTATTTTGGAACACAAGTTGGCACTGCACCACCGCTGTTTTTATTCCATGTCAATGATAAAAAGCTGGTGCATTTTTCCTACAGACGATTCTTAGAAAATCGCATCCGAGAAGAATACCCGTTTGAGGGGACACCAATACGCATGAGCTTTCGTGAAAGTAAAAACGCGCCGCGCCGTAATTTGGACTGACTACTCTTGTGTTGGACGCAAGCCGATAATCTCATAAACCTGAGCCGGTTGTTTGCGTCCTTTTATTTTTAACTGCCCTAAAATCCGTGATGGAACTGTTTTACCTACGTGTTGAATGACAGCTTCTTCTGCCAAAATTTGCCCTGGTGCTGCGTATTCACCAAGTCGTTTTGCTAAATTCGCTGATGCACCAATAACCGCGTATGTTGTATATTCATTTGTTCCTATTGAGCCAACCACACTTTCACCAACGCTAATGCCAATCCCATAAGAAACTTTGCGTCCTTTAAGACGCGCCTGTTCTTCTGTCATCTGGATTAATTTCAGCGCGGCTCCCACAGCCTGGCGTACATGATTAGGCTGTGGTTGTGGTGCGTTAAATATAGCGATCAACCCATCCCCATATACTTTACTTAATGTGCCGCCGGCTTGTTGGATAATTTGGATTGCTAGCGTAATTGATTCATCTAATGTGTTGATAACCTCTTGTGCAGAAGCAGTTTCACCCCAGTTGATAGCACTGTGTAGATTTAATACGAGTGTTGTGATTTCTCGACGATTGCCGGATTCTCGTGTAGGAAGCATAACGCGACTTGGGGCATTGGCGGCAAAATCAGCTTTTAATTTTTGCCGTGCTTCATAATTTCGTGAGTTGGTAATGGCAATTGCCACATAGTCACTTAAGGCACTCAATAGCGCACTTTCATGCCCAGTATATTGATCCCCTGGCGTTTTTTCAGAACGTTCCACACCCAATAAACCAATAATACGATTCCCAACAACCAGTGGGGTATAAACAACACAGGTTGGTGTTTTGGGGCGGAATTTTAATGTTTGGTTGGCACTCAACACCGCCGGCTTGCTTGTTTTTAGGATTGTGATTGCCAGTGGATCACGGCAGACCACGCTTTGTGCTTTTGCGGATTCATGTGTGCTTGGTTTAAAAGCACGACAAATAAGTTGTTGTCCTTGTATGATATGGATATACCCTTGTTCAGACCGTGTGACTTGGACTGCTGCATCTAATACACGTATCAGCAATTTTTGCATATTGACTAACGCGGTCACTTGTTTGCCGATACTATAAAGCATATTTAGTTCTTGCAGCCGCATTTTGAGGTCTCGGTTGGCTTGTAAAATACGGTCAGTCAGGGCTTCTTTTTCTCGCTGCAAACGAATTTCAGATAAATGACGCTCGATAACTGCCAGCATCTCTTCTGGATAAAAAGGCTTGATGATATAATCTCTGACTCCTAGCCGAAAGACCTCCACAGCAATATCTTCTGATCCATGAAATGTCATTAAGATAACCGGGATATTCAGGTTAAATTTCTGCATTTCGCGCAACATACCCGGTCCATCAAGAACGGGCATATTGTAATCTAGCAAAATCAAGTCAGGATTATGTTTTAAGACAAGATCAAGCCCTTCTTGTCCATTGTTGGCAGTCAGTGCCACAAACCCTTTAGGTTGCAACACATATTCCACCACAAATTCCAAATTATCTCGTGTATCATCAACAACTAAAATAGTTTCGCCAGCCACACAATTTACCTTATGATTTACCTTGCAGACAAATTATAGTTCAAACGCTAAATTTTTGCCTGACTATGCTATAATGCTTTACCCTGAAAGGCATATAAATCATTAGTAGTATGCGTCCAAATTTGCAACGCCTTAAAGCGTTAAAAGAATTTCTTGATATTTTACTTTGGGTCGGTGCAATTTATGCGCTTGTTAACCTAGCAACAGTCCGTTTTGTAGTGCAGGGTGCAAGTATGGAGCCGACTTTTCAAAACGATCAACTGTTAATTGTCAGCCGTTTGAATTATGTTTTTGGTAATCCCCAACGTGGTGATATTATTGTTTTTCACTTTCCAGGTGATACAACACAGGATTATATTAAACGAGTGATTGGCTTACCGGGGGAAACTGTGGAAATTCGTGATACACACGTTTACATTAACGGTGAACAGTTGATAGAGCCTTATATCAATGAACCATGTGACCCATATCATTGTCCAGACCGTTCTTGGATGCTTGGTGATGATGAATATTTTGTCATGGGTGATAACCGTAATCATAGCAGCGACTCGCGTAGTGACACTGTTGGGCTGATATCACGTCAATACATCGTAGGCGAAGTCTTACTGCGTTATTGGCCCCTTTCTGATTTTCGTTTAATAACAGGAAATAACTATTGATGGATGAGATGACATCACTACCACGTCCACCTGTTGGGCGGTTTAATTGGTTAAAAGAAATTATTGGAACACTCATTTTCCTTGTTGCTGTTTTCACGCTTTTGCAGCTTGCGTTACCGCGCTCTGTGGTACATGGCAGTAGTATGGAACCCAATTTTGAGGAAGGGCAACGGCTGGTTATTAGCCGAATTAATTATATGATTGGTGATCCCCAGCGTGGCGATATTGTGGTGTTTAATTCGCCCGCCTCTGATCCTGGTGAACCGTCATTGATTAAGCGCGTTATTGGCTTACCGGGGGAAACAGTAGAAATCCGCGATACACAAGTTTATATCGATGGGGTGCTATTGGATGAGCCTTACATCAAAGAACCTTGTCGTCCGTCTAGTTGCCGCGATCAAATCCACCATTTAGGTGAAAATGAATACTTCCTTATGGGAGACAACCGCAACGTTAGTAATGACTCACGGAGTTTTGGTCCAGTAACACACGACCGTATTATTGGAGAAGTCTTGTTCCGTTATTGGCCCCTCAACCAGATTGGGTTTATGCACCGCTTTGCTTTTACGGGAGATTAAATAGATGGAACGCCGTGAGTTTGCCTTTTATTGCCCACGTTGTCAGTTCGGGCGGTGTTATGTTCATAAAGGGACATATACACGGGTTTACCATGGACACTTATTGAGTATGCCAGATATTCAATTATATGTCTGTGATGTTTGTGGTTATCAGGAGTTTGACTACCAAACGATGCATTATCTTCATTTGCTGCTTGATGATGCTGAGATACTGCAAGTTTGATTTTTGTTTTTTGTTCTTACCAGATATATACTTACAAGCAGTAAGAAACATAAGGTAGCGGCTTTCTATGACGGGCATCGAAATCATCACAATTATGACCAACCAGCTTGCGTTAGCGGTTGCATGTGGTCTTGTATTTACACTATTAATACAACCCCGCCGAGATATGGCAACTTATACCTTCGCCTTATTTTGCCTGTCTTTTGCTGTTTGGTCTTTGTTATCTATTTTGAGACTGATCCCTGAAGTTGGGGTTGATGTAGCAGATCAAACGTTACACCGATGGCAGATCACGATGCTCGGGTTAACGGCGGTTGGCTTTTTTTTATTTATTATTGTTTTTCTTAATCCGGCTGATCGCTTCTCACGGATTCTTACAGCAATCATGCCCATAGCGATTAGCATAACCATTTATCTTGTTTGGTCTGCTGAAGTCCGTAATGTTGATGCCGATGGGCTTGTGACATTGCAAGACCAAGCATCTGCTCTGATCATGGTATCAATTTTTTATCTGGGATTGAGCTTTTGGCTTATCCTTAGTGCAACACACCAGGCTTCTGATTCACTGCGGATGCCAGCATTGTTTTTACTATTTGGTTTAGTTTCCAATCTATTTGGTTGGTTACCCCTCGATACGCTTTTAATGGCGGTCGGCGTAACATGGGTGGGGTGGTCTTTGTTACGGGCACAGGTCTTTAACCCCTTGACTGATCTGAATCAAGAGTTACGCACAGCAAATCGTGACCTGCAACAAGTGATTAATGACCTCGCTAGCGAGAAAGCCAAAACGGAAGAATTAAATAGAGAGCTGGTTCGCGCTAATCAATATAAGAGTGAGTTTTTAGCAAATATCAGCCATGAGCTAAGAACACCACTCAACTCAATTATTGGATACAGTGAACTGCTACAAAGCGGTGTTTATGGACAATTGACAGAAAAACAACTTGATCGCGTTGAGAAAATACACCGCAATGGCAAGGGGTTGCTAGCCCTCATCAGCGATATTCTTGATCTGAATAAGATTGATGCTGGTAAATTGAAACTAGATATCGCCTCTTTTGATGTGCAGCCTATTCTTGATGAAGTTATAGCTGAGATTGAACCGACGCGCCAAGAAAAATCATTGTCGTTAGAGATTGATATTGCTCAACCACTCCCTGAGCTATTCGGTGACCCGAAACGTATTAAACAAATACTCAGTAATTTGATGGATAACGCTGTCAAGTTTACACGCGAAGGGGGGGTAACACTCAAAGTGCAGCCTGTTGTGGTTAAAAAAGGCGTTTCTGATGAATTTAAATTACCGACAATTGGATGGCTGCGTGATGGTGAATGGATCATTTTCTCTGTAATAGACACTGGAATTGGCATTGAACCAGAAAATCAGGGACGTATTTTTGATGAGTTTTCTCAAGTTGATGGAAGTCATACCCGTGAATTTGGTGGCACAGGATTAGGCTTAGCAATTTGTAAACGCTTGGTTGAAATGCACAGCGGGTCAATCTGGTTGAACAGTGTTCCAGGGCAGGGAAGTAAGTTTTTTGTCGCGTTACCTGCTAATTTTCGTAAAGACATGATAAAGGAGACCCAGTGAGTATGCCACGTATTCTTGTTGTTGAAGACAACCGTGATAATATGACTTTAATTGTTGATGTTCTCTCCTCTTTAGATTATGAGGTGATCCAGGCTTTGGATGGTGAGGATGGCGTAAATAAAGCTAAGAGCGAAAAACCGGACTTAATCTTGATGGATTTATCACTCCCCAAAATGGATGGATGGACGGCAACTCGTCTAATTAAATCGGATGAGACGATTAAAACTATCCCGGTTATTGCGTTAACCGCACACGCCATGGTTGGTGACCGTGAGCGCGCATTAGAGGCGGGGTGTGATGACTACATTACCAAGCCGATTAATCTACCGCAACTAATGACAAAGTTGAATGAGTACCTTGGCGAATGAAAAAAATTCTGGCTGTTGATGACAATCCAGATAATATTCAACTAATTGTTGATATTGTTGAAGACCTCGGTCATGATGTCATAAAAGCCTATGATGGTTATCAGGCGTTAGATGCTGTTAAACAATTCTTGCCTGACCTGATTCTGCTAGACGTAAACATGCCGGGGATGTCTGGTTTTGAGGTGTTGGCAAAACTCAAAGAAAATGATGAGACCAAGCAAATCCCGGTTATTATGTTAACTGCTTTAGCTGGTATTGATCATCGGGTAGAAGGTCTTGGTTTAGGTGCAGAAGATTACCTAGTCAAACCATTTAGTCCCCTGGAATTAATTGCGCGTATTAAAGCAAGATTACGTGCTAAAGCGCAAACAGATGATCTAAGAGAAATGCAACAAGTCATTCGTAAAACGTTTGAGCGTTATGTTTCTTCCGCTGTTGTTAATCAACTGTTGAAAGACCCAACTAGTATCGAACTAGGTGGTAAACTTCAGATGATTACAGTGTTCTTCGCTGATATAGAAGGATTTACGACCACCTCAGAACGCACTGACCCAGAGACGATTCTAACTGTCCTCAATAAATATCATGAAGTGACGGTTCAAATTGTTCAACAAGAGGGCGGGACAATTGATAAGTTTATTGGCGATGCTGTGATGGCATTGTTTAATACGCCTTTGCAACAACCTGACCATCCCCTACGTGCTGTACGTGCTGCTTGCCGTATTCGGGATAGCTTGCCACAGTTTCATGAGCAATTTTCAGAAGAATTTCGACTAAAGATCAACTTCGGTATTCATACCGGATGGGCTGTTGTGGGGAACGTGGGCGCGCCACAAATCATGGATTTTACAGCGGTAGGAGATACTGTTAATGTTGCTGCTCGCTTGCAAGATTTAAGCCACAACGGGCAAATACTGATTAGTGATGCAACTTATCAACTGATCCATCAGGCTATCCGTGCTCACCCAATTGGGGCTAAGATATTCAAGGGACGTTCCGAAGCAGTGATGACATATGAGGTTCTTGCGATATTAAATGATTGAACATGAACTCCGTGAACAGATTTGTTTGATCGGGCGGTTGATGCATAACAAGGGATATATTGATGCAACCAGCGGTAACATCAGCGCACGGCTCGATGCAAACCATATCCTGATCACACCGAGTGGTGTGGCGAAATGGCAATTAACCCCGTCAGATTTATTGATCATTGATCTGGCAGGCAATATACAAGGGAACGGGAACATCTCATCAGAAACCCCCATGCACCTTGCTTGTTATCAAAATCGTCAGGATATACAAGGCGTTGTACACGCGCACCCCCCTCACGCGGTTGCTTTAACCATCGCTGGTATACCTGTTCAACAATTCATTATTCCTGAAGCGATTGTTTTCCTTGGGGCAATCCCAACATTACCCTATGCAACCCCTTCAACAGAAGAAAATAGCCGCGTCGTACAGCAATTTATCAAACAACACGATGTTCTGATGTTGACCCATCACGGGTCTTTAACTGTGGCTGAGTCAGTTTGGAAGGCTTATCTAAAATTAGAAACACTAGAGCATATTGCACATATCACAAGCACTGTTATACAGCTCGGTGGTGCTAAGCGATATCTGACTTGGGCTGAAGTGGAAATTTTGTTAGCGCAGCGTCAAAAACTTGGGGTATCTCAGCCGGGAGAAATCGACGTTTTTCGTGAGTTTTATCAAGTTGC
>RFHA01000334.1 GCA_003696565.1 Chloroflexota bacterium | reverse complement strand
TGCTTTTGCAACTCAGCGCCGAATGCTGAAGACGTTTTTACCAAAGCACTTACCGCAGCCGCCGAAGCGGTAGCGATTCCTGCCGCCCATTTTGCCCAGGCTTTCGCGTTGTCATTAACGCTTTTACGAACGTCGCCAAGACCATCTTTAACGCGCTTAACGCCACTAACAAAGGAGTCTGTTTGTGCTTCAAAGGCTACTGTTATCGCCATTTTCTAACCGTCCAAAAGGCTGTAAAGCTCATCCCAATTAGTTGCATTTGGGTCTTTCGCTTGCTCCAGCTTAGCGTCAATAAACCAAAACAATTCTGTAGGGGTCAGACTCCAAAAATCCTTTGGAGACACCCCCCACTGTCCAACTAAAAGTTGGTAATACATTTTAACGTATTCTACTTTCCCACCGAATCACCGCCTGTTTGATCTGGTGGGTTTTCCAAGTCAGGCACCATCAGTTGTAGCAAAGTTAAAATACAATTCTGCGCAGTAGCCGCCGCATCACTGTCGGAAAAAAACTCTCGGTAGATTTCCTCATCTGTAATAGTCGCACCGGCATAACGTAGAATAATACCGTAGGCCATTGCAATGGATGCCAAAGGCGGTGTGCCTTCAGACACTAATTTAGCAAGCTCGACAACGCTTATAATACGTTCCACTTGAGCGACAAGTTTTAACACATTATCGCTTTGAATCGTGTATCCCTTGTCGTTGTGAGTAATCTTTATGTCATCAAACATAGGTCACCCGTTACGATATTGTTGCCGTCCATTGTCCTGAACTTTGCAGAGTGGCGCTAAACTTAACGGCATCGTTATGTGTTCCGTTTTCTTCATATGACGTTAGATTGAAAGTACCGGTAATCGAATCCCCATTCGGAAACACGATTTTAAAATCGCTATATTGCGTGGTGCCGCCAGAGTTAAATCCCCGAGTCCGCATAGTAGTATCTTTGGTAACTCCATCGAACGAAATATCCAAAGACTCTGTGCCCGCGCCGTCTAACAAAGTCCGATAGCCCGAATCATCGTCTGATGTTATATCTATTGGCTCTCCCGCCCATGATACCGATTTAGTCTGACAACCAGCTATCGCCGTATTCGGTGATACTGAAGTTAAAACGATTTGAAATTGTCTACCTTTTGCTGCTGGCATTATACTGCCTCCATTTTAACATTAAATTTAATGATGCCATGCCGAGTTTCCCCGTCGGCATCGACAAACGATTCAGATTCTAAATACAAAACATCAAGCACCGCATACCCCGAAACACTTAGGCTTTGCCGATTCAAAGCCGTGTAAACGGCGTCTTGTATCTGCTTAACCTCTTTTCTCCCCCGGTATCTTGACCAAATATGCACAGTAATAACTACATCAAAACCGGTTTCGGTATCAGTGTCCCAATCATTGTAACTGTCGTCCCCAATCACAACATAGGGGAACGCTGTTCTGCTTTCGCTGGCATTAACTTGTTCAACATCATCATACACCCCGGTTACCAAGGCGGATAGGGTCGAGTCGTTTTGCAATTTAGAATATATCGCATTCTGTAACGCTATGTGTCCCGACATAAATCACCCGCCAAACCGTTTCTGTATTTCTCGTTCAATTGCGTTTCGTGTTTCGGCTTCCAGTAACGATTCAAAGTTGTTCCGCGCTTTTTGCTTTTCCGGCTCGATAAAATTTTGCCCGGGAATATACCGGCCAACTTTCTTATTGAAAAAACCGTACTCAACCCAGAACCAATAAAAGGCGTCGAATTGCTCTTTTTTACCACGAGTAACCACAACATCAGACCGGTAAGAGTATCCCGCCCCGTTTCGTTTCGGCCTCCGGTGTTTTGCTTTTATTGCGTTTTTCAACACCCCGCGCTTGATGCGGGTTTGTCCTGTTTTTGTTGTGTACGGTAATTCAGTTGCAACTGGCGCTTTTCTCCTGATTGCGTTTCGTGTTTTCATCGCAATCTTCCTAACCGCACTTCGAATCAATCGGTCAAACTCTCTTGTCTCGACATAATTAACGCCCTTCAATACGTTGTCCAGATTCTTAAGCTTAACCAATTCTTTTTTTGTTAGCTTCGCCAAGTTACACCGCCTTGCCTAACTCCGTTTCAACATGCAGAAAAAAATCACTTTCTGAACGATACAGAACAGCAACGATATTAAAAACCCGATTATTCCAAACAATAACCATACTTTCATCCAAGTCGCTGCGGTTAAGTATCCGAAATTGGTAACGGGCTACCGCTTCCGTTCGGTCGTGCGTGTACTGTTCTTTGCCGCTTAATACGATAACCTTAGCCCAAACTTGTGGATCGTTATCTATGTCCACCAGTGTTGAAGTTCTGCCGCCGGAACCGTCATCCACTTCGACGTAGCGTTGTATTGTTATCAGCTCGTTAAGCTCTGCTATATCGCAACTCATACCACCACCCGGTAATTCCACAGCGTATTTTTCGCGGCTTCGCGCATAGCATCATCACAATAATACAACCCCGCAGCGTAAAGTTTTATTCCTTCCTTCACGCCTTCAGGAACCGTTAATTTGCTGCTGTATCCAACGGTCATTCTTATCCGTACCGCGTTAACTTTTGTGGACGTAGAAGGCCAACCGTTTACCGCTCGTATCCGGCCTTTTACGGTCACCAAATCTAGCTCATATTCTGAAGCGGCAACTGTAGTTGAAACAGATGGACTGTCCGCACTGTCATAAATAACCGAGTCTACCGAAACTATAGGCCACACCCCCAAAGTAAATTCCCGCGCTGGAAACCTATCCATAGTCAACTCAATCCCCCGTGGCATAATGTATGCCCCGGTAAAATCTTCCGCCCATTGTGCCGCCGCTTCTAACAAACCGTAAAGCCTGCCGTTTTCCGCGTTTGAAGTTATGCGTAACCGGTCTTTTAATTCTTGCACGGTTACCGGAACTCCGGTCGGGGGTGTTATTGTGTTAAATGCTGCCATGCTTCGCCGCTCTCAATTTCAGTAATGCCCCAATCTGCATAGGGCAACAATTCCGCGCCTTGGTTCAATATGTGTTCGGGGTCTTTTGCTATTACTTCAAGCCCAGATAAATACGCTGCAACTAAAGCTGTCGTCTTGTATCCGATAGCTATGTCATGTTTTGCTAGCGCTTCCTTCAAACTTTCTTTCGCTGGTTCTTGTGCCGGGTGCAATCTTATTGTGTGCGCCGGTTCTATCGGGCCGTTGTAGTCCGCTAAAAAGATCGTTCTGTCACCGCTTTTTTTCTCCGCCCTTTTTGGGGGTGTCCTACCTTCCCCAAAAATAAATTTTCGCCCGCCGGTTTTTGTCGCCCAACCAATCGAAACGTGTTCGGGGTCAGACTTATAGAACGCCCTGTCCACCCAAATTGTTCGGGGGTGAGTTTGCCAAAACGGCAAAGCAAACCAAGGGCCGATTACAATGTGATAATCTGCTAATGCTTTCGGGTCACCGGTTATGACTGCCGATTCCCCGCACCTGTTCAAGCCCCTCGCCCAAGCTTCGGCGTACATCACTTGATGTTTGAGCGCAAAGTTTGTGTGTATTGCAATAACCATTTTTCTTCTACTTCATGCGGATCGGGCTTGCCGTGAAAACATAACACGCTGCAATCGTCTGGAACGCCTTTGCCTCTAGCGTGATACTTATACGAGTACACCCCCGGCAATTTAACAAAATTGTCCCCGCGTAACTCAATTAAAAATTCTTGATCCCCCCAAAGCCTAGCACTGTCTTTTTGAAAATCAAAACGCTCATAAGGCTCATGCCATTTGCCACTCCACGCCAGCACACTAGATTGTATGCCACCATGCCCGGATTGCGCCCAATTTGCAGGGGCCGCTAAATCGTGCTTTGTGTACTTCACAAGATAATCTAACGGCCCTGTAATTACCGTATCCAAATCAAAATACAATGACGGGCCGCTTGTTATTTGCGGACAGAAAAGCCCTAACTTTTGCCACCAGCCTGGCCAGCTAACCCACGGGTTTACGGTATCAATACCCGGTAAAACTTGCGTTGTTATACAGACAAACTCGTGCGGGGTTTTCAGGTTTTTTTCCACCGCCTCTTTTAGCGCGTACACGTATGCAGGCGGGTACTTGTCGCCCCACAAAACACTAAAGACTTTTAAAGATGACGTCATTATGCACCCGGCCCACTTCGACATAGCCAAGGCTCTCCAGCAATGCCCGGCTTTCGATTTCCGCCCCCGGACAATGCGGTAACCTTTTACACTCCAAAACAACAACAGGCTTAAATTTTTCCAACGTATTTAACGCGCCTAATAACGCCGCCGCTTCGCCGCCTTCTATGTCAAGCTGAATAAAATCGCAAGCCGGCAAGTCAAAGGAATCTAGCGTTACAACACTAACCGCTTGCCCCTCTGAAAGATAATAAGTTCCCGCGTTATGGGACTCCCCAAGTTTTAACGCCCCCGTACCGATTCGGCTACTCAACGCCGACTCATACGCCAAGATGTTATCGACGCCGAAAACATTACTTTGCAAACACTGGTAATTAAGCTTTTCCGGCTCGAACGTAATCACCGTTTTAAACTTGTTGGATAGCGCCAAAGGCCATACGCCGCACGCGCCGCCCGCTTGCACAGCTAAATCAAACCGATCTACATGCGATAACATAACCGTTAGATCGGAAACATAATCGTTGACTCGCTGTAATTCCGTATCATGCGCAGGCCACAGTAATTTTTTACCGCGATGTTTTATTGTTATTAATGCGTTGTTTGTAGTGCTCATAAATCGCCACCGCGTTAGCGTCCGGGTGAGAGTAGAACCAAGGTTGCGTTTTTAAATCGGTAAAGTGCAATAGCTTCATGTTTGGTTGCGTTGTATCTTCCACGTTCCAACACAACGGGATTTTATTAACTGTTTGCGTGCCGTCAATTACCATGACTTCTGTTGAGCCGTCAGCTAAGCAAACCCGCTTGCCGGGTTCTCTGTAACTCCATAATTCCGCGATGTCCCCAAGCACAATCATGTCACAGTCTAAATATATGCCGCGATTAATCGCCCACCGAACGTTCGAGAATCCGGTGCAACCTGATTCGGTTTCCGGGTAACAATGCGTTACTTTTACGTGGGCGTTTGTGTTCGCTAAAATAGACTGTTCTGTCAACCCGTGTACCACTCTAAATCGTTCTGATATTCCGATAAAAACCGGGATAGGCTCATCATAGGAAAACATTTAAGCGCACTACCTTCAGTACAATTTATAATTTTAATTCCGTAATCTTTTGGGCGTATCGTTTCCATTTCTTTTATGAGCCCCGTAAACTCCCCGTTATCGCCCGTTTTCGGCCAATGCTGTAAATGCTTAGGGTACTCCCCAAAGTAATGCCTGAGCCCATTATACCGCCTGTCTGTTACTTTGCCGGGGTAACGCATATCCCAGCCCAATAAACAAAATACTCGCACCCCGTAATGATAGGCCAGGTTTAAAACTTGCGGGCCGCTGCCGTGGTGAGCGCATACATAATTCTGATCAACACTTAGCCCCGGTTCCCAGCGTTCTTCAATGTAGTTTAACTTTTCGTATTTTTCCGCGCTCTCTTTGCGCGTAGTCCAAAGCATGCCCCCATGTTTAACAGCATCAGAATAATACGTGTCCCAAAATTGCCAGTTACAACCTAGCGCAACATCCACCCCAAGACGGTAAGTTAGATTAGCGCCGAATTTACGATAAGGCGCTATAGCCTCTATTTGTTGTTGCGTCAGACTGGGGCCTGTACCAAGGATAAAACCGATTCTAGGCTCATCTGTGGAAAACAAGCTAAACCTGTTTTTCTGGTGCAGTTGATAACACATAACTCTTGCTGGTCGATACTTTCGAAAGTTTTTTTAAATTCCGAATAGGGTGAAGTGGTGCGCAATGGTGGGGGGTGCTCCCCGAAAAAATGCGGGCCGCCCATATCGAACCCCAAAAGAATAACTAAATCAGCACCAAATAAATACGCTAAATTGACCGCTTGGAAACCTGAATTGCCACCGCCAGCATGGCCATAATGCAACACACCTTTGCCCAAACCCAAACCATAATCAGAAGCTATCCGAACAACGTCATAAGAATCTGGAAGGTTTATCGAATCGTTGTTTGAGTCTTTTATTGAGTACCGTTTTCCGCTAAAGGTTTTCAACACGTCTTGGTAGTGGTACTCCCACCACTTTCTATCGCACGCATATAAATAATCCGCGTTAGGTAAAAGACGGTAAGCATCATTAACGACTATGGTTCTTGTTTTTTCGTTCGCCGCTTCACAGTCTTTTTGTGTGAGGCTTCCCCCGGTCGCGATAACTGTGAAGACGTTTTTGGCTTTTTTATTTTGGCTTCCAACGATTCCGTTTTATTTTCGGTAACCTGCTCTGTTTTTTTGTTCTCTGTGCCGCCGGATACAATTACCGCGTCACCCTGTTTTACTAACTGCATGAGCAAGGGTTTGTTTCCCGCGTTCTCCACCAACACGTCACCACGAGAAAACACCAAGCCGAAAGCCATCACCGCTTGAGCCGTTATGCGGATTTTGAGTCTGTTATCTTCCATACTCCACCAAATAAAAAAACAGTACGGACTAAACTGATAGCCCGTACTGCATAGCCCGGTTAAAGTGATCCAGTGATAAAAGCCTCAGTCCGATACACGCAAAGCGTTAACCGTTCCTCAGCCCGAATGGTCACCATATTTTTCTGGAAGTTAGTTGAATCTTCCAAAGACATTTCAACAGCCGCTTGTTGTCTGTCTTTAATTTCCGCGCCCATGCGTGAGCCGATCAAAAACGTTCCCGCGCTGATACTGTTAGTAACAACAACAGGCAAGCCCCACAGTTGTGGTTGCATCAAACTTGCTGGATTACCTACAACGTATCTATCGTCCGCAGCGCCCACTTTTCGAGTTTCGATGTCGTACCAATCGGATGGATTGAGCACCATAAAATCAGGCCGATATTCTGCAACGTGCGCTTGTTTGATTGCATCGCGCAAAATATCAATCTCATTGGTGAGCTGAGGCGATTGAACTGAATACGCAGTGGCTTGAGTGATCAAACCGTTAAGCTCGTGATTCGATCCAGTACCGCTCAAAAGCTGAGTTTCTTCTTTGAGTTTAAGGCCGTAGGTCAAACGCTGGTTGATATGACTTTCCAGACTCGCGCTATCTTCCAACACCTGTTTTGAAGCCGGGATAAAATGCGCAAGCGTTATCACCGGTGCAGACACAAGACTGAACGTAATTGCAGACTCCGGCTTGGTAACGTTTTCGTATTGTTCCGGTGATCCGCCGATCTGCGGCCCCGCGTTATTCGTAAAGCTGGATTCACGGGTGTATTCTACCAAGTTTGATGACGTGGTAGACGCGGGCAACAAGTCTCGAATCGTCAATAGGCGTTCGGGAGTTGTCGCAATACCCGGCAACCTGTCAGACTGTACCAAGGGTTGGTTTTGCCCGGTAGCGTTAATAATCGCTGTTTTAGTCTCCAGACGCGCCCGTGATGTGCGGCCACTTCGCAAGTCGGTATAGGCTTCGGATTTTACAAATTGCGCCCCCAGACTTTCCGCGCGTTCTTCACTTGAGACTACCGCCGCCCCTTTCTGTTCCAACTGCTGCATTCTGTCGCAAAGGGCATCGTATTCAGTAGTAAGTTTTTCGACCGCGCTTTTTGTTTCTTGCGAAACTGCACCAACCTCTTTCAGTTGCCCGTTCGCTTTTTCGTATGCTGAACTGATAGCCTCAAATTTTTCAACAATCAGAGACTCAAGTTTTTTTACTTCCAGTACGCTGTCCGCGTGGTCTGCGATTTGGTTTTCAATAGTCATATTCACACCTCAAAGGATTTTAAATACTGTTCTAGCGCAGATACCCGCGCCTTGATAAACTTTTGTTCCTCGATTTTATTCAAGTCTGCTTCAAGCTCCCCTCGAATAACCGACTTTACACGGCTCAAGAAACGGCAAGCCGCCGATTTAGACAAACCGAATTCTTCCCGAATCGCTTTCTCTAAATCTCGAATAGTTTCACTTTCATCGAAAGATTTTACCGAAGTAATTTGCGCTTTCGGTTCACAAGGCCAAGTAACAACACTGACCTCTTTTAAATTTAATTTATGGATCTCCCGCCCACCGTCTTGCTTTTTCTCATAGTCATCTGGCCCCATGCTAAACCCGATTGACAGCCCGGTAACATCGCCGCGTTTTAAAGCGCTATAAACAGTAGGGCCGTCGGTATGCTGCAAGTTAATCGACGCCTCAACAAAGAACCCGTGATTATCTTCCGCACCTTTTAAACTGCCTACAGGAACCGCTCCATAATCGTGGTTAATAAACAGCGGAATTACATTGCCGGTATACCCCTTAAAAGCCCCCGGTTTTATCGTATCTCCAACTAAATCATTAGAGTCGAACACCGAAGCGTAACCGGTGAAAACTCCCTCACCTTTCGCTTTGATTCCGCACGCACTTACAGGATTAAAAGATTTATTGAGCATCATCACCCACCGTTGATAGCTTATCTAATTCGGTCATGTTCACTTGCACTGTCAATTCATCGCCACCGGGTACTTCCGGTAAATTCAAAAGCCGTCTACCTTCATTGCGACTCACCAAACCATTCTGAACTAGCGTAGATAAATACGCCGCCTTGGCTTGTGAATCTGTTCGTATAAAGCCCGTGGTATCGTGGTCGAACACAATCCTATTTTTCCGCCCCGCCGGGACTAACGAATCTAACAAGGCGCTTTCCCACTCATCAAGATAGCTTTGCAATGTGAAAGTTAAAAAACTTAAAACTTGTTGCTCGAACGAAGCGGGCCAGCTTGAAGCACCGGAACTGGTACCGAGTAAGACTTCAGGAACGCCAAAAAATCGGGCAATTTCCCCTATCTGCATCTTTCTCGTTTCAACCATTTGCATGGTATCTGGTGGAAGTTTTGAAGGCTCGTACTTTACCCCGCCTTCCAGTATCCATAACTGATTAGCGTTATACGCCGTTTCATTCATGCCTGAATACATTTCATGCGCCGCTTTGCGTTGCTTGTCCGTTAAAAACTGATCGAACATCAAAAAGCCGCCGCCACCATTGCCGCCATTAGCGAACTGTTTTGCCGCAAAAACTTCAGCACTTACTGCCAAGCCAAGCGATTCTCTAGCAAAACTCAAACGGTCAAAACCAACTATACCGTCAGAACCCACCCCTTTTAAATGTAATATGGACTTTTTTGAATATACGACTACCCCGCCAGATGTGGAATAATGGTACTCAATATCATTGTCGTCATTGATATACGGAACCATTCTGTTAGGGCGTAACGGGGTAATGCTTACCGGTCTTTCCCCTGACCACTCAATAACGGCATACGCATTATTCCAAAGCGCCAATTGCGTTGTCATATGCAACCGAAAATCCCTCGGTTTCATAAAACGGTTTGGCGATAGCTTTAAAAGATCCACAAGCGGATCCCGTTCCGTTATCTGGCGTCTACCCGTTGGTGTCAGCTCGTAAACATTTAACGGTAAATTAGCAACGCTTTGTGCTATTAAATGCACACAAGACCAAACCGCGCTAACTCTAAGCGCCTGCTCGTCACTAACATTAATACCGGATTGTGTTGCTGTCCCTATGGTGGACGAATACTGAAAACCCTTGTCAGGGTTACTCAATCCGCCCAAGCCAAACAGACGCAACAAAGGACTATAGATTTTCATTTAACACCCTAAAAAGCCGTCAAGCGTTCCCACTTCGGGCGCTGTAGATAACTGTTGAACCGCCATAGCTAACGCCACCATCCCATCAATACGCGCCGTACTTTTGCTTTTGTCTAGCTTCCGGTTTCCGGCTGGATCACTAACCGCGATAGCATTAACCGCGCACATATTCAACACGGGGTTCTCGCCATGCCTTATGTTACCGCTCATAAGCTCCGCCTCTAAAGTATCAAGCGCGGGTGCCATATCTCGATAGCCTTGGCCGAAAGAAACGAATGGTAACTCCAAATCAATACGCTCACACTCTCGCTTTAAAACATCAATACGCCAACGGTCAAACGCCACCGCTTGAATATCAAAACGATCCGCAAGACTTTCTAATTGTGCAGCCACTTCCGAGTAATCTACAGTAGCACCGTCCGTTAAAGTTAAGTAGCCCATTTCAGCCCATTGCCGGTAGGGCACTCGGTCACGTTTAGCCCGTTCATCCACTCCGATTTTCGGCGCGAAAAAATTAGCTAAAACATGTATAACTCCGTGGCCGTCACGCGAAGCTAACACCAATGCGGTTAAATCGTTTCGCGCTGATAAATCCAATCCGACAAAAACCGGGTATTCGTCAAATACTGCTATATCAGGCTCAAAGCCGCATTCTTGCCAAACGCTCTTTGATATGAAAGGCGCACTTGCGTCTATGCGTTGATTTAGATGTAGATTGCGAAAAGTGTTTTCCGCGCTCTTTAATCGCTTTGCCGTGTTCGCTGCATCTTCAATGTTTTCCAAAGAATTGAACACGCCTAATGCCGGGTTGGCGTCATACCAAGCTGATCTATCTAATAAATCCGCATCCGCATCAGCGCAATATAAATGACAAACTTGTCTATCATCATTGCCCGCTAAACAATCATCTATCCAAAGCGATAACAAGTCCGCATCAGTTGGCGCTTGCGTTGATATAACAAGCTGTAACGGATTTTCATGCGCGCCCTGGCTTGTTACCATTGCATCGACAAAATCGTCTTGTGGCCCTTTTACTTGCCCCAGCTCGTCCAAGATAATCAGCACCGGGCTTAACCCGTGAGCGGTCTTACCCTCTGCCGCAAGCGCTTTAAACTCCACCCCCATTGGCAGCCCGAATAATTGCTTTTTACTCGGCACAATTTTAATGATGGATTCAAGCTTCGGGTTAAGCCGTATTATTTTAACCGCCAGATCAAAAACAATCGCAGCTTGGTCACGTGATCTTGCACCGCTTGCAATCTGAGAGTTTCGCCTAGCTTCTGGCCCCACAAGATGCGCAAGCACTAAACACGCAATCAAAGCGGTTTTACCGTTTTTTCTAGCTATCGAAAGTATGCCGCGTTTAGTACCGTGGGGATTGTCATAGACATCCAGAATAAACTTTTTCTGAAACGGCAATAACTTGATTGGGTGCCCAATCAACTTGCCTTCAGGCACCCGGCAATACCGCTCAATGAAAGCGCAAACTTTTTCGCCTCTGGTCATCATTAATGTGGCGTGGCAATCAATTCGTCATCAAGATCATTTAACGCTTGGCGGGCGTTCCGTTCCGCCGTGTTTTTCTTCCGTTGATCCGCTGCTTGTACCGTAGCGCCCGCGTGTACTTGTACGATACGAGACAACGCAACAGATCGACGCGACAAAGTTTCAAGCAAAGAATGTTTAGGATTCATCACGACCGTGCCACGGGCGTTTAAAATTGTGTCGCCTTCCTCATTCAACTCGGCTTGTATCCGTTCTATGTCCGCTTTGCACCGGGCTAAGTTTGCAGCAATCTCCAAGTCGTGATCTGTCCAGCTATTTTTTGCGCGCGCGCGCACCACCGAATACCAAAAAGGCAAGTCCGTCTCCCGCAATTTAACATGTTTAGGCGGGTCGATATCACAAGATGCAGCATTAAAAGTCTCTATTTGCCCTTTTACAGTGTCCACTTTCGCCATGAAAAATACTCCGAGAATTTTAAGACAAGCAAAAAAAATCGAGTCCCCGGCTTCGGTTTATATTTTCGGTAAAAAAGGATTGAACCCCCCTACCCACTAGCCGCCGGGTACCCATCAACCCCCGTTATTGGCTTCATGTTCTTATCTTCCCGCGTCTTTATCTTGTGACAATCACAACAAAGGCTTTGCAAATTGTCTCTGTTATCATTGCCCCCTTTGCATAGCGGCACAATGTGATCCACTTCGGTAGCAGCAACTAGCCTACCATCTTTATAGCATATGCGGCAAAGCGGCTCACGCTTTAATTGTGCCTCCCTGATCCGCATCCACGTCATACCCCGTGTGCGTTTCATACCGCTGTATCTCGAACCTTTATATAGATAGACTTTTCAATTGTTCGCCCGCCTATCGTTACTATTGTGTTAGTAACTTGATAGTTTGTGCCTGCCGTACCACCACTAAGCCAAACAGTTGCAGTAGTCGCGTCGTTTGTGTCGCTATCTACTGTCAAACCTGAAGTGACTGAAAAAGCACTGGTACTAATACTATCCACGGGCGAACCAGATAACAGCTCATTCTGATAGCTGAATTGATAGTCCAGCACTTCATCGGGGTCTTTAAGAAAAGTCTCGGACATAATTAGCTATGACTCAAAATTGACGCGCCAAAGTTTACAGTGAAAGTTTCACCATCGTTAAGCGTGATACTCGAACCATAATCGTAAAATTGGATCAATGGGTCCACTGGTGCAGTAGGGGTATCGTTATAGATGACAACATAACGGAATGGGCCGATTGAGCCGCCACTTGCCGTAAACACAACATCATTGCCAACCAGTGTATAAGTGCCGCCTGTTTGTGATGAGCTGGTTATTGTGATTGTTTCTCCACCAGCGGTGTAACCATTTCCCGCTGTGATTTCCGTTAAATCAGCTTTAACACTGTTCGTTGCAACGGGTGCGGTATTAGTCAGCATAACTTTGAGAGTATCACTACCAAAGTTATGCACGCCTTCATAGACATTTTCCGCAAACGCATTAAATTTAGTTGCTGTTGCCATTACAAAACCTCTAATTGTTTAATGTTCGACTTGCCCCGCCCGTAGAACGTCTACGATTGACGCGGGAAAAAACGGCTTGCCGGGTATTCGGTGCGCCGGGCAATTTAAAACCGGAATAATTTAAACCGGCGTTACTCGCTAGTGTCGCATATGCCGCGCTATCTGCAAGCAAACGCCTGCTCACATAAACAGATACATCTTGTGCAGATGTGCTAAACGTAGCGCTGTCAGCAATCAAGCTGATACCGTAGTTTAGCGCAGCATCTTGAGCAGTCGTGTTAAACGTAGCGCTATCAGCAACAACGACTCTATTAGCGTTAAGGCCAGCGGCTTGCGCTGTCGTATTAAACGTAGCGCTATCAGCAATCAGACTAATGCCGTATGTTAATACTGCATCTTGCGCTGTCGTATTAAATGTAGCGCTATCAGCAACAACGACTCTATTAGCGTTAAGACCGGCATCTTGCGCTGTCGTATTAAACGTAGCGCTATCTGCTGTTAGCGTATAACTGCCCGTCTTAATTAATGCAGCATCTTGAGCTGTCGTATTAAACGTAGCGCTATCAGCTATAACAGCTCTGCCAGCATTAAGCCCAGCATCTTGCGCTGTCGTATTAAACGTAGCGCTATCTGCTGTTAGCGTATAACTGCCCGTCTTAATTAATGCAGCATCTTGCGCTGTCGTATTA
>RFHA01000333.1 GCA_003696565.1 Chloroflexota bacterium | reverse complement strand
CGGCTTTTTAGCGTTATCAAATACAATGAGCTGATTATATCTCACACATATAATTTGCTACATAACACGGTTTGGAATAATCCGGCAGAGGGTCTTATAATAAACAGGCACTATCACATCAAAACCTCAATATCGCCAGATTTTGCTTTTCAGACAAATCGAATTTTTTATAACACGCAATCATGTATCAAGTGATTCCATATTTTCAGCAAATAGAGTGGAGAAAACCATGACCCAAGTTTTAAGCTCAGCCCACAATGCACGTTTATCTAATATCCCCTGGGAAGCACGCCCGCCTGATTCAAGTGATATTGTGTGGCGTTACAGCAAAAACCCAATTATCCCCCGCAATGCCATCCCCAACGCCAATAGTATTTTTAATAGTGCTGCTGTGCCATTTGAAAACGGATTCGCCGGTGTTTTCCGTGTGGATGATAAACGACGCATGATGGACTTACATGCCGGGCGTAGCGCAGATGGCATCCACTGGGAAATTGACCCCAATCCGATTATGTGGCAGTTTGATGACCCTGAATTGAGCAAACTGGTGCATCGCTATGATCCGCGAGTGGTTTGGTTAGAAGATCGGTATTATATAACCTGGTGTAACGGCTATCATGGACCAACAATCGGCATTGGCTATACTTACGATTTCAAGACGTTTACATTTCTGGAAAATGCCTATCTGCCCTATAATCGAAACGGCGTGTTATTCCCACGTAAAATCAATGGTAAATACGCTATGTTAAGCCGCCCTAGCGATACAGGACATACCGCCTTTGGGGATATTTTTTATAGCGAAAGCCCGGATATGATCCACTGGGGTAAGCATCGTTTTGTTATGGGCCCAAAAAGCTGGCGGTGGGAAAGCACAAAAATCGGTGCCGGGCCTATTCCCATTGAGACAAAAGAGGGGTGGTTGATGATTTATCATGGTGTTTTGACCTCTTGCAATGGCTATGTCTATAGTATGGGGGCAGCACTGCTTGATCTTGATCAACCCTGGAAGGTAATATACCGCGCTGCACCATATTTAATGTCACCCCAAACGCTCTATGAATGTGTAGGCGACGTGCCCAATGTTGTGTTTCCGTGTGCTGCGCTACACGATTCAGAAACAGGACGTTTAGCAATTTATTATGGTGCAGCGGATACTGTGACCGGTTTAGCATTTGCTCAACTTGATGAGTTAATAGATTATATCAAAGCCAATTCTGAGTTATAGTTCCCCACCATCGTTAACAGAATCAGTGGCGAGTGTGATATCAAAATAAAAACAAGAATGTCAAATGGCAATGTTTATATTCAAGGCGTAATTGTTTTGGGGGTAGCTGGTAGAAGCTAAGGCGTGCTGTGTAGCATTTTGGACCTGAGGAGACTCGAACTCCTGACCTCGTCAGTGCGATTGACGCGCTCTCCCAACTGAGCTACAGGCCCGCTTAATTTTGTTGGATTGTAAAGCGGTTTGTCGTCGGTGTCAAGACTGTGCTAAACTGATAGCGATAAGCAGAAACTAACACAGAGTTTTATGAACGTATCTGAAGCGATTATCGAACGTATCCGACAAATTAACGCGGGGTATCAACACCTTGAGCTAGCAGTGGATGAACCGCTACAAAAAATCAAACCTGGGCAAACGCTTCTCGTCCGTCAAACAGAGTCTTGGCATCCCTATCTGCGTGAACATTGGTGGACAGTCGGCGTGAGAGAAAAACGTTTAATTGTCGAACGCCCGCTAGATGAGCATTATACCCCTAGCCAGGTGATCAATGTTTTGGGCATTGTGGGGCAACCTTATCGTTTTCGGCGTAGCTTGCGGAATGTCATGCTAATTGCCCATGACACCGCCCCCACACCACTCATGATGAATATCCCCTGGCTATTGGGAAACAACATCAGTGTGACGCTGGTGCTGACTGGAGAAGGTACACGCTACCCTACTACGCATCTTGATGAGCGGGTGGAGATCATTCACGGTGAACCAGATTTCACCTGGCAAGACCAAGTGATGACAATTGGCTGGGCAGATCAGATTTTTGTTGTAGTCAACCCATATGATGAGATTAGTCACTTCAAAGAAATTGTGGAACGTATCACAGACTTGCGCACCATAATCCCTAAAAACTATCTATTCGGTGTATTCCGCCCAGAATTCGCCTGTGGTGCTGGGGCATGTAATGCCTGCATGATACGGACACAACAAGGAACCTCACTTGTTTGTATGGAGGGACCAGCTTATGATCTCACGCAGTTAATCCTATAAAGGGGGCATATGTCTATCCAAATTACTCGCCCTGGTAAAAACAGTCTCATCCTTGAAACCCCCGTGATGCCTGCTGCTGGCACCTTTGGCTATGGGGAAGTCTATCGTGATCTGATTAATATCGAAAAACTCGGTGCGATCGTCACACACCCCATCAGTTACGAGCCGCGAACACCAACAAACGACACACGGGTGATTCCATTAGACGCTGGTGTTTTGATCCACACCGGTTTACCCAATCCTGGCATTAATAAGGTATTACGGCAACATCGCAATCTATGGACAATGCTGCCGTTACCCATCATTGTGCATCTCATTGCAGACCGTGAAGATTACGTCCGCAAAGCCGCCGCACGCTTGGATGAAGAAGCATGCGTTGATGCAATTGAAATCGGCTTGTATGATGACATCACCTATCGAGAAGCAGCACAGATGGTGACAGCAGCCGTGAGCAAGACGGAAAAACCGCTGCTCGTCCGCCTCCCCTTACAAGATGCCTATGAAATTGCGGAGGCGGTTCGGGATGCTGGAGCCAGTTCAATTGTCGTCAGCGCGCCGCCGCGTGGTACAGCGCGTGATCCTAAAAGTGGACGTTTAATCACCGGGCGGATTTATGGACCAATCGTGAAAACAATGGTTTTACAAGTGGTGGAACGCCTCGCAAAACGCATTCAAGATGTGCCGATTATTGGCGCGGGCGGCATTCATTCTCAACAAGATGCAAGGGATTATATCGACGCTGGTGCAGTAGCCGTTCAAGTCGATTCAATTACATGGATTTCGCCCCCGGAGTTAGAATATATCGCGCGTGATTTGGGTGGGTGGATTGTCACACGACAAAGCGGCGCACTGCCAGATGAATGGCATCATGGCATGGGTGATACGGAAAAAAAAGCAACAGATAAGCCAACTAGTGTAACATGAGTCAATTTGATCATAACAACAACCGGCAGATGATCGCCAAACTCGTTTGGCAAGACCCAGTCTCTGGAGAAACACATCAGCATGTACTATCCGAAGGCGCAACGGTAACAATTGGACGCTCATCTGAAAATGATATTTTTATTCTGGATCGGCACGTTTCACGTCAACATGCTGTTATTACTTATCGTGATGGTGTATTTGTCATCAATGATCTTGGCAGTGTTAACGGGACATTTGTAAACGACAAGCCAATTGATGAGCCGTTCCCGCTTTTTGCTGGGGATACCATCCGCTTGTTTGTCCCAACAATTAAATTTATGGCAGCGGATTCATCCGATGTACGCAAAGCCAAAGAAACCGGTAACCTGAGCCTACCGGCAGCCGGAATTGGCAAGGGACGTTTGATTATCAGCACTGGACCACAAGAAGGACAAGTTATCCCCCTCATTCTCAATAAAATCACCATCGGCAGGGCAACCACCAACGCCACATGGGAGATCGCCCTGCAAGACCCGGCTGTTTCGCGTCCACATGCCCGGATGGAGTATCAAAACAAAGTATGGACGCTTTATGATTTAGGCAGTGTAAACGGCACACTGGTTAATAATGAATTTGTCAAAGGGGATATTGGGCGTGAACTGCGCGATGGCGATATTATCATTTTTGGCAAGACAATCGTGTTATACCGCGCCGATTAGTTGATCCCACTAACGCACCCAACGCCCCTTATTCACCCTTCCCGTTAATGACCTGTAACATCGCATCATGTATTTTGCCATTACTAACAACAACACGTCTACCCATCACCATACATGGGGGGTTGTCCCCCCGATAATCGCTGACAGTTCCGCCAGCTTCCGTTACACATAACATCCCTGCTAAGACATCCCATGGATAAACTTTGGCTTCCCAATAAGCATCAAAACGCCCGGCTGCCACATAACAACAATCCAGCGCAGCAGACCCCATACGGCGCAAGCCGCGTGTCCGCACCAAAAATTTCCCCCATAAATCCAGGTTATTATCTGGGTCGGTATATTTGTCATACGGGAAACCACTTGCCAACACACAGGCAGTTAGCTCATCTTTTTCAGACACATGAATCGGTTGCCCGTTTAGTGTTGCCCCTCCCCCTTTCACCGCGCTGAATAGCTCACCGCTGACAGGATTATAAACCACACCAACGAGTGGATTCATCTCCGCATCGGTCATCGCCATACTAACGCAAAACATTGGGATATGGTTAGCAAAATTCGTTGTACCATCCAGCGGGTCAACATACCAATGATAGGTTGCTTCTTCAATTGGTGCGCCCATCCCCCCACCTTCTTCCCCAACAATGTGATGATCTGGGTAAATGGTGGTCAGGGCTTCCACAATCACCGCTTCAGATAGCTGATCTGCCTCTGTGACAATATCTACCTTGCTTGATTTTGTGTGCATCGAGACACCGGAATGATAATAACGCATTAAAACATCCGCAGCTGATTTGGCAATATCTTCCGCTGTCGTTTGAATTGATTGTAAATCCATGTCGTTCCTTATACTGTTTAATTCCCAGGTATCAAAGATTGTTCTGCTAATCAACTAGTCAACTCCCAGGGTAATCACATCCAATGCAAAAGGTAATTGGGGATTTAAAAACACATCATAAAGACTACGAGAGTCAAAATTAGTCACATAAATCAAATTACCGAACACATCTAAATCACTAGACCCACGGAAGTCCCGTGCGATTACTTCAACATCCTCGCCTATTGTCAATCGCATCACACCCATTTCTAGCGTGGCGATATAAATCGTACCATCATCCGCGACAGCGATTCCATCGTAACCAGGTGTTTCCCCTGGGAAATGATGCCGATAGACCTGCTCAGTTTGTGCCGGGTCATCTGCCATAAACCGATAGATTGTATCCTGAATGCTATCGGTTACATAGAGCATGCCAGCATGGTAATCCAACCCGGTAGGACGAACATTAGATAGCTCCACATCAGGCGGCACCCACCACAAACTTGCCGCACCATTTGGTTCAATACGCCACACTTCACGCCGTCCAAAATCCGCCACATACAAATTCCCCACTTCATCAACGGTGATATCACTGGGGGAAACAAACCCAGCATCTTGCTCGTTAAACGCTTGTAATCCAGTTTCTGCTGTCCATTGCCAAATCATCCCCCCGGCAGCGTTTGGGTTAGGGTCAAGCCGGTCTAAGATATACAGCACATTTTGCCCATCCACTGCTAAGCCAGTGACCGAGCCGATTTGCTCACGGGTATCGGGTAATTCCAGCAATTCACCCTCTGGTGAAATTTGCCAAACCGCCCCCGTCTGATAGCTTGCTGTATAAACCACCCCATCCAGCGAGACCGCCAACGCGGAAGGATACGCATCATCGCCTGGCAACTGAACAAATTCACGTACTGTAATGCCTTCTATTGCAGGGACAGCCATCAAACGGTTACCGGCATTGAGGGTCAAGGAATACAATAAAAGCGTCAGGGCGACCAGCCCCATCAGCACACCGCCAAACATCAACAAAAAGATCACCAATCGTTGACTGCGATTTAACAACTGGATTCGCTTAATCATTTCAACCCTTTACAATAAAATTCACAAACCCCAACAGTATAATCCTGTGTTGTTTGTTTTTATAGGGGAATAAGCCGTGTTATGCTTATAAAATGCCACGATCACAAACTGTACTTGTTTTGAGGAGAGAAGCGGCTATGTATGACCGTCCAACTGCACAAGAGTTAATTGAAGCTGTCCGGCTGCATCTGGAACAAGCCATCATCCCAGCTGTTAAAGCAGATCGCAAGCTATACTTCCAAACGCTGGTGGCAATCAATGTGTTAAAAATCGTCGAGCGAGAAATGACATTAAGAGAAGACCACCTAGAAGCAGAATGGGAGCGCATGAATACGTTTATTGAAGGCGGTTCATTGTTTGAATTTGCCCGTACAGACCAGCGTGAGGATGTGCTACGACTTGCTAATCGCACACTTTGCCAAGAAATTCGACAGGGCAAATATGACGATGACGATCATGCGTTGTTCGCTCATCTTAAGCAAACTGTGATGGAACAGTTAGAAGTGGCTAACCCACGTTATCTGAAAAAACTCGCGGCTGAAGATACCGACCCCAGCCGCGATGCCTGGCACAATCGCTAATTAATCTGGGATTTCGAGTGTGCCACCCGCAACATAGCAAGTGTCATAATCATATGACCCGCCAGCCATCTGACAATATGCATCTGGCGCAATATACTCGCGTTGTATATAAACAGGTGGCGTTTCACAAATGACATAGGCGTTGTTGTTGGCATCATAGCCCCAAGCCTGTACTTTCCAGACGAAGTTCAAACCACGCCCAAATTGACTGACCGCGCCCATTCCCATATCTAGTACCAAATTTGTCACGGGTGCGCCAACATCACCAATCACCTGCCCACCGCGATCCGTCGCATTCACGACTACACGGTAAAAGCTGGTTTCTACTGGACCAGCATCCCAATAGAACTGTTGCCGTCCAAATCGCATCCCATCCGTTGGGGATGTGCCAACAAACCCAGCACAATCCACTCCCGTGGGTAAATTAGGCACTTCTGGGCGGACGTTATCCACGGGGTTGGTGTTCCGGTTCACAGGTGCAGATGCACGGTTCGCGTTGCGGATTTCTTCTAACGTTGGTACATCAACCGGATACCGTAATATTGTTTGTGGGATTTGCTCTAAAAATTGCAGGCGCGCTAAATCTTCTTCTAATAACTCACCGTTATCTTCCCATTCTGGCTCAGTGACTGGTTCACCGCTTTCGTCATAACACAAGTTCATGGTAGCAGAATGCCCAGTAGGGATAGTCATATTGCCGCCATTCAATCCCGCCGAGCCATCAATCACAACCAGATTTGTTTGCCAACACGGTGAATCAGCAAAATTGGTACTCATAACATTTGCATCTTCAGGCGTACTGGTTAACATCACTGTTGAGCCGATGCTAACCTCTGCGCCGTTGATCTGTAGATTAACAATCATCCCCTCTGGGCTTTGGATTACCAGCGCATCCGGCGCGCTATTACAAGTGGGTCTGCCGATTCCCGTTGTAAAATAAAATGCCTGCATTGGGGAAAAAGCAGCTGTATCATCAACAACTGGCAAGGTAGCCAAAGCTGCCGGATCACCAGAGACAAAATCAGCACTAATCCAAGCTGGCACATCATCAAACACGATTCGCACCCAATCCCGCGCAGCATTAAACCCATCTACCTGTACAACCTCTCCTGGTTGTAATGTACCAAGCACGTTGAACTGTGTTCCAGCACCGCTACGCACATTAAGCCGAGCATTTGCCGTTATCACCACATCCACCGGCTGAACTGGTAAGCGTGCTGAATCTGCCGGCACCTGATTTTGCAGAGAAGCATCCCCCATCAACAACATGGTTACAGCCTGCCCTGGTAACGTATTGGGAACATTCGCCTGGACATTTAAGACTGCTACCCCCCAAATTTGCTCAGGTTCATCAAGTGGTGCTGTGCGTAACAAGCTTAATTGTGTCAGGTCAGCACGGTCTGCTGGATTGGTAAAAAAATCATCCGGCACGGGTTGATTAAACGAAGCACTCACCAAATTAAAGCCATAACATGCACTGTTAAGCTCTAATCCATTACAATTCTGATCCACCGCTAATAACGCTTCGGTAATCAGCGGCGGACATGTTTCATCATCTTGTGCTTGCACAAAGGGTGCAATAGACAAAACAATCGTCAATAAAATCCATTTCCACATCAATATATCTCCTTTAACTATGGGCATGTGCTTAACGATGTGGGTGTAATTGCGTAACCTACTCCATTGGAATCGATCAATTGCCCGCTATCTACACCGGAATACAACATATATGTCGTCCCATCAATCACAACTGAACCGGAAGGACCCGATGCGGTTAATGTTTTGATTGACAGGTCATATGGGTTATAAAAAGAAATCGTCAAGACTTCCCCTACTTTTGCCCCACTATAGTTGACGGTCACAGAATATCCTGTTCCGGTACAACTCCAAGTTGCTAAAATCCCCGGAGAAGCCACCCCTACAGCGGCACGCTGCATGATAATGCTTCCGGTATCACAAATTGGTTGCCCGTTGATGAGGGCTTGCAGTCGCCAGCTAAAATCAAACCCCCACCCCACCGTTTGCTGATCCAGATTAACCGTCAAAGAATTGGCAGGTGCAACAACTTCAAACGTCGCAGACCCGGCTTCTGTGAGATTTTCCACCGTCAAACGATAACTGGTCGCATTAGATAGCTCCGTCCATGTGAAGGTGTTCATGCCAAAAGCCAAACCATCTGTAGGCGATATAACCCGAAACGCAGCACAATCATCGGCTTGCTCATCAACTGACACAACAACATCATCAGATGATGCAGGTGTTGGGGTTAATACTGGCGCAAGCGCAAGCCCTACAAATCCACTGCCAGGGTTTGGTATTACAAGCCGCTGCCCAACAAAGATTGTAGAAGGATCGCTCAGGTTATTACGCCGCACAATAGCAGGCATGCTTGCATCATATTGGCGGGCGATACTAAAAAGGGTATCTCCCCGAACCACAATGTGAATCAGTTCATCAGGTGATGATTGCTCTGGTGGATTATTTGCCGGGACGATCTGCTCAATCGCCTCGCTTGCCAAATTAGCAACCGCTAACTCCGCTTCTGTTGCCGGGCGGATGTCCTCAATTGCAATGATGGCATTTTCCTCATTAAGTGATGCTACCAGTGTTTGCCCTGTTTGAACGGTGTTCGTTGTGGTTTGGAGGCTCCCCTCCTGGACTGTCATTATCAGTTGATCATTATCCAATTGCTGTAAGGTGATCGTTGATCCAATACGCACATCTAAGCCATTTATCGTTAAATCAACCAGCATCCCGTCATGGCTCTGGATTGTCAATGCGTTTGGGGCTTCATGGCATGTCGGTGTACCTAACCCCCCAGTGAAATAAAACGCCTGCATAGGTGTAGGCTCCAATGTTGGGAGTGTATCCAGCGCAGAACTATCTAACAAATCTGCCTTTGCTACCCATAATGGACGGGCATCATACACCACACGCACCCACACCCCATTGACACTTTGGGCATCCGCTAACAGGTTTGTTCCAGCGGAAATTGTTTCCGCCTGGAGCGCAGCCGGTTGCACAAAAGCGATTGTTTGCCTGGTTGTGGTCACAGAGATCGGATCAATTGGCATAAACGGTGTATCGACTGTGTTACGCAATTGCGCATCTCCCATCAACAGCATTGTGACTGCTTGCCCAGGTAGTGCATTTGGTACATTAGCTTGCACCTCCAAAACCGCAATCCCCCATGTGCCCGCTTCAACATCAAATGCCGTTGTGCGAATCATCTCTAAATCTGTTAAATCTGCACGATCCGCTGGCTTAGAGAAAAAATCCGCTGGGAGATCGTTGTCAAATGTCGCTTCTACATTGTTATAGCCATAACACGCCATGTTGCGATCTAACGAATCACAGTTATCGGCTAAATTCATAAGTGCTTGTGCTACAACATCTGGGCAAGTCATTTGTTGCGCATCAACCAATCGTGAAAAAAATAAGATCACAATCAAAATTAAATAACGTCGCATAAGTTTCTCCTGTGGCATTCACCTTATATGTTGGATGCCAGCAAGATGAGCAGGTGAATTATTACAATTCTGAAAGAATCTTATCATGAGTTCTAATGGGCGTAGGGTAATCGTGGGGGAATCGTCAGAAAAGTTAGTTAGAAATGAGATAGGTTAGAGGGTTATGTGTCGGTTGAAGCGTTATATAAGCATAAAAAAAGCCTCAATCACTTGGATTGAGGCGATGCCGCAGGCCAGACTTGAACTGGCGACCCACGCATTTTCAGTGCGTTGCTCTACCAACTGAGCTACCGCGGCGTGTTATGATAAAGCGCATTATAGAGCCGTGGTGCGCATCTGTCAAGAGGCGTGTTTTAATCAGTTAACTGCCAATGTTTTATTTTGAAATGACACTGTGGGACGAAAAGCGTTAGCACAGAAATTGATCCTGTCGCTAACGCCAATGCCGCCCCGGTTTAACCAAGATATATGACTTATTGCCCCTGCCCCAAAGAGAACCCTAATTCACCATCAAAGGTATAGAGGTTCTCCATTTTGATAAAGTCAAAACCGTGGTCGTGTGCTTTTTGCAGCAAGTTCACAATCGCTTGATGAGAGATCACACCACCAGGCATTGGTCCTTCACCTGGGATTTGAAAACGACACCGCCAATGATCTGTACAGAATGTTTCTGGTGCCCCTTGGGGCCAAACTTTTTGCCCACGATTAGTAATCATCACCAACTTTAGACCGTCTGTTTCAATTTGTTGTAGCTCGGCGGCTAGCACATCTGGGTTGCGGTCGTCTTCATCCCAATCTAAGAATAAATCGACACCGACCAATTCCTTATGATGCTTATGAAGGATATGTGGCGGTTCTGCTTGAGGAATACCTGTGCCAGTTTTGGAATAGTTAACTGGGGTAAGCATCACTGGGCGTTGCCCAAGCCGTTCAATCACTGCGTCAGTAAACCCTTTGGTATTCACACGCTTCTTACTAGCACCTTCTTTATAAATATCGCCAGTGTGGATACCATCTTCAATTGTTTTAAGCCACGCATTACGAACTTTTTCCGCCACATCATTTTGCCCAATATGCATGAGCATCAGCACGCCGCCAATCAATAAGCCGGATGGATTGGCAATTCCTAAGCCGGCGATATCTGGCGCGGAGCCGTGAATCGCTTCAAACATGGCAACTTTTTCACCGATATTCGCTGAACCCGCCAAACCAACAGAGCCGGTCAACTGGGCAGTAATATCTGACACAACATCTCCGTAGAGATTCGGCATCACAATGACATCAAAGGCTTCTGGTTCGGTGGCTGCCTTCGCCGCGCCGATGTCGATAATCCAGTGTTCTTTTTCGATTTCAGGATATTCTTCCCCAATTTGATCAAAAATTTTATGGAACAAGCCGTCCGTCATTTTCATGATGTTATCTTTGGTGAAGCACGTCACCTTTTTACGGTTGTTGCGGCGTGCATACTCAAAGGCATAACGGACGATCCGCTCACTACCTGGATGTGTAATCAACTTAAGCGTTTGATAAACTTCCTGCGTTTGGCGATGTTCAATACCTGCATAAAGGTCTTCTTCATTCTCACGAACGATGACCAAATCCACCTTAGGATGTTTCGTTTTGACAAACGGATGATAGGACATCATCGGGCGGACGTTGGCATATAAGCCCAGTGTCTTACGCATGGTGACGTTGATACTCTTATATCCACCACCTTGTGGTGTGGTAATAGGTGCCTTAAAGAACACGCCAGTGCGGCGTAAAGAATCCCACGCACTTGGTTCGATGCCGGATGTGTTACCACTAAGATAAACCTTTTCACCAATTTCGATCTCTTCAATCTCTAATTGTGCGCCAGCCGCTTCCATAATGTTCAAGCAGGCTTCCATGATTTCAGGACCGATACCATCACCATAAGCGACTGTAATAGGGGTTCGATTCGACATTCATTGACCTCCGGTGTCTTATTCAGAAAAAGCTGGTTAAACCAGCTCAAATGTTGTCATTTGGGGACATGAGATTATATCACGCGGAATCCGGCTTGAGGATATGTAATTGGTTAATAGCTGATATAATGATGTTTTTGGTCAAATACATAATCCCGCATATGATCAATACGATTTTGAATGTCATTGCGCCAATTATCTTAGTTATGTTGATTGGTGCAATATATGGACGGCTGTTTAAACCTGACCCCAAGATGATTTCAACCATGATTATCTATCTGTTTGCGCCGTTTTTGGTGTTAGAAGGCATTACAAATGCAGATGTGCAAGCAGATGAGTTGCTCCAGATTGGTGTGTTCGTTGTGATTGTCTCAGTGGCGTTAAGTTTGATGGTCGGGGGCATCGGGCAGTTCATTAAACTAGATAGACGCACAACCTCCACATTGATTTTATGTATTGTGATCTTCAACGGTGCAAATTACGGCGTACCATTTAACACCTTTGCCTTCGGTTTAGAAGCGGCAGAGATCGCTGTTGTGTATTATGCTGCGTCCGCCATTGTCACCAACACACTCGGTATTTACTTAGCGGCATGGGGTACAGGGCAATCTGCACGTGGTGCTATCATCAGTGTCATACGTGTACCAATTTTATATGCCACAGTAATCGGCGTGGGTCTCAATCTCCTGGGGTGGTATATCCCAACAACTGGCAGCGTGGTACCACCAGAACACACCGCGATCCCACTCACCATAGCGCGTGTCATTGATGTGTTGGCAGATGCCACAATCCCTCTGATGCTAGTGATGATTGGCATACAACTGCAAAACCTAACGCTTCCGCGGCATAAGCTACAGCAAATTATCATAGCGGGGTTAGGGGCGTTATTATTGGCTCCGCTGGTGGCGGCGTTGTTTGCAACGGCGTTAGGTATGGATGGATTGATTCGACAAGTGGGTATTGTTCAATGGGGAATGCCAACTGCTGTTATGGTCAGCGCAATTGTGACACAATTTGACGGCGATACAGAGCTGGCAAACGGCACGCTGTTATTCAGCACATTGGGAAGTATCCTGACTTTAAGTCTACTGGTTGAGCTATTATAGGACGTTTATTGGCTTAGCGATACGAGTATTGTTCGTTATAATGGACAATACTAACAACAAAATGTGAGTATTTGAGGGTATCCAGTCATGCCAGATGTCCATATACGCCCGGCAAGCAGCGATGACATTGATGACATACGCGCAATCGGGCATACTTCATGGCAAAGCACTTATAGCGGTATTTTACCGAAGGACTATATTGAGGAAACACTAAAATTTTGGTGGTCTGCGGAAGCGATCCGCACTGCCATGCACACCCCAGAAAATATCATGTTAGTGGCAGAATATGACGACATGCTTGTGGGGATGCTTTCCGGCAGTGTATTACCAGATGATGAGGGCGCGGTGGTCTTGCATCGGGTATATGTCCGCCCGGATTATGTAGGTCAAGGGATTGGCGGGCAATTATGGCAAGCCTATTTAGATCAACTCGACGAGGCGGTAACGCGGATCAAAACCAGCGTGGCATCACATAACACCAATGCCCGGGAATTTTATCAACATATTGGGTTTGAAGAAATCGGCACACAAGAAGTTGAAGAATTTGGGCATCATACCATGAATACCCTATTGGAAATGCTGGTTGAACGCGAAGACGATTGAGCGTCGTTTTTGCCTTATTTTGTGAAAGCCATGCCATCACAATAAAAACCGCCCGGTAGACGGTGATCTGCCGGGCGATTTGTTTAAGGATGTGGCACAGCACGCTATTGTTGCTGCGTCCACTTGGGCGGAAGTGCGCCGTTACGGCTGGCGTTTTCTTCCGCGGGCGTGTTCTGTGGGTCACGATCATTGGAGTCAATGGTCGTCATCCGGTTTGCCTGTGTGGCAACCAGATACGGCGGATCGGTGATCTGAAGTGCTTCCACAGAATAGATGTCAAAGTCAAACTGGTTATCCGGCGCAGCATTCGCATTGGATGCAAACACCAGTGTGGTGCTTTCGCAGAACCAAGTCGGTGAAATATCAATGATATTTTCCGTTTCTGGTGTGCTGTTTTCGGTAATCAGTCGGGTTTGTCCGGTGGCGATTTCATAGACATAGATGTCATTGATGCCGTTGAACACGTTCGACTGATAAGCAACCAGTTCGCCATTAGGTGAAAGCGCGTGGTTACGGGCTTCCCCACCAAGTTGTGAGACACGGGTCACACCAGTGCCATCCGCATTCATGATGTAGACTGCGCTGCGGCTAGAGTCATCCACGTATGACCGGAAGCTGATGATCTGACCATCCTTGCTATATTGCGGATCGTGGTTGTCGCCTTGTGGCTGTCCTTCGATCCACGTTACAACAGGATTATCATAGCCATTCGTCAAGTCAATTGTGAACAACTGCCAGGTTTGTGTGCCGTTGATTTCTTCACGGTCACTCTGGAAGATAAGCTGGTTGCCATCTGGTGACCAGAATGGATTGATGTCATTGGCTGGGTGATCGGTCAACCGCCATTTTTCACCTGTCACCAGGTCAATCAAGCGGATTTCCCAGTTGCCATCAACGGTTGACTCATATGCCAGCTTGGTACCATCTGGTGACCAGACGGGATCAAGGTCGATAGAGGTGTCGTTGCGGGTCACCCGTTGTAGGCTTTCACCCGTTTCATCATCCACACGGCTGACATAGATTTCCCAGTTGCCATCACGGGTTGATGCAAAGGCGATCCATAGCCCATCTGGTGAGCGTGATGGAGCGACATCAATTGCATCCACACCACGAGACAGGTTCAGCGGGCCAGTCAAGCCATCCGGCAATTCACCCAGGCGGAAGATTTCCCAATCGTCGGTTTGATCAGTATGATATGCCAGCCAGTCTGGGCAGATCGCCTCACCAACTAGCACAGGTTCCCAATCATCGTTAGGACGTTCTTCATCTGGACCACACAGAGCCGGGTTCATATCCACTGATGGGAAACCATCATCTGAGAATGTGGTTTCACCACAGATCACAACCGGACGCTCGCAAGCGGGCAGTTCGGTAATGACAGTTTCGCCAGATGCCTGATCCACCTCCAGGCGCAGGTTAAGGCGCGCATACTGCTCAAAAGTCAGTGTTGTGGTTTCACCCATGTTGAGTGTAACCGCGCCACTTTGCAGCAGTTGGTTGGTCTCTGCGTCGTACAACCGCCATGCGCTGGGGCTGGTCATATCTGCATTGCCGTTATTCGTAATGGTGAAGGATGCAACACCTTCCACGCAAACGCCGCCAACATCTAGGTTCGGTTGTTCCGTGCCATAGCAGTCAGAAGCATCATCCGTGGCAATAACCACATTGCTACCCAAGAATAGGTTCATGGTTACGCTGTCATATGGACCAACATGGTCAGCGACGAACGGCAAGACATCTACCGCGCCAGAGAACACCACGTTACCAGTGACATTGTCTACAACAGTGTAGTTAGGTAGTGTGCTGCCAGGGAGTGGGTCTCCACCGACATTGTTAACCGTCACGCGGAACGCACCATCGTTGCCGGAGCAAGCGATTTCTGGCACATAAGCGGGCGGTTCATAGCAATTTTCCAATGTAAATGGCTCAGATGTGGAGCCTTCGCCACCTTCTGGGATGATAAGTGTCATTGTCAGTGAGTCGTAATCACCCACAACCACCTTTTCAAAGGGCAGGCTGTCGATAGAGCCACGTTCAACGTCGTTACCATCCTGATCGGTGATGACGTATTCGAGTTCGAGTTCAATCGGTTCGCCGCCCGTGTTCACGACTGTGAAGCCAAAGTTGCCGTTTTCTTCCAGGCACAGACCAGTGACTTCGTAGACAGGCGGTTCATAGCATTCCGCTGTCTGCGTCGCCAAGACGGATGTGCCCAAAGAGAGGTTCAACGTTAGTGATTCAACCGGTGTAGCGAACGGTCCACTGACAATCGTCTGATTGTGTTGCAGGCTGCCACTCAAGATTACTTCGTTGCTGTCTGCTGTGTTCACAATTTCAAACGTCGGCACAGGTGCGCTACTAAGCGGTTGTCCTGAAGTACGGCTGACACTATAGAAATACCCGCCGTTGCCTTCGTAGCAGATCAAGCTTGCCTCATACACCGGTGCATCATAGCAGTCCACGGTCTGTGTTGCTTCGCCGACAATCGTACCTTCAGTTGTCGTTAGTGTAATCGTCAAAGATTCGTGTTCACCGTAAATTTCAAACGGCAGGTCACTCAGTACGCCGGAGCGAACTTCGTTGCCATCAGCATCGGTGATAACAAATGTCGGCTCATCACCTAGCGGTTGGGCACTACCCTGAACGAGACCACCAGCGAAGTAGTAGGAGCCATAAACCTGGGCGTTACATTGTGCGTTGATCTCATATTGTGGTAGTTCATAGCAATCATCATTGTTGGCACGCGCGGCTTCTGTCTGTCCAGCATAAACAACAAGTTCAACGTTGCCATACTGCCCACGAACAGTGCCATTAACTGGCAGATCGTTTGCACCTAGGTTCACCACGCCCTGGCTCTGTCCATCAATGAAGAGTTCATAGCTAGGCAGGGTATCCACAATGGAGCCACCGGTATTGGTGATGCTGTAAGCGAATTCACCGTTGTTATCCGTGCAGATCACAGACGGAACATAAACCGGTTCCGTGAAGCAATCTGGCGTGGAAACCGCCTGAATGTCACCCATATCACCACCAGAGAAGCTCATCGTCAACGAGTTGTACTCGCCGGTATACGTTTGATCGAATGGCAGATTTAACACGCCACTATCTACCGTCACACCTTGTTCATCGGTGATGGTGTAGGATGGCAGATCCACATCATCAATCAACAGTCCACCCACGTTCGTAACAGTGAAGCGGAATTGACCGTTTTGATCTGTACAAACGGCACTCGTCAGCAAGACAGGTGGGTTGTAGCATTCGGCTGCTGTTGCAGTTGCATTATTGCCCAATACACCTTCAGCACCTTGCGGTAATTCCAGTGTGATCGTCAGAGAGCCATAAGCACCGATAATTTGCCGTGGCAATTCAGAAACAGAACCACGTGCAACTTCATTACCATCACCATCTGTAATGACATAAGTCGGCAGTGTATTGGTGATCGGTGTGCCACCCGTCTGGGTGTAGCTGAAGCCAAACACGCCATTCAAACTTTCGCCATAGACGCACTGTGCATTCACGTTATAGACCGGCGGAGTGTAGCAATCTTGCCGTGCCGCAGAGGCATATTCCGCGCCACCAACATAGACCTTAACTGTAACAGCTGTTTGTCCATCAAACTGCTGGCTATATGGCACGCTCAACGCGCCGTTGGATAAGACATTACCATCTGCGCCTAGCACTTCGTAGGTCGGTTCCTGACCTGTCAGCGGTGTTGCACCGTTGCCAGTGATGTTGACCACAAAGCTGCCGTTGCTGTTTTCCACACAGATGACTTCTGGCACATAGGTCGGTTCAGTGTAGCAGTCATCGTTAGTGTCCTGAGCGTATTGCACGCCGCCGACATAGACAACCACTTGCACGATTTCCTGTCCATCAAACTGCTTACTGAATGGAACAGTCAGTGCGCCACTTTCCAGTGAAACGCCGTTCGTGCCGAACACTTCGTAGGTCGGTTCCTGACCTGTCAGCGGTGTTGCACCGTTGCCAGTGATGTTGACCATGAAGCTGCCGTTACTGTTTTCCACACAGATGACTTCCGGCACATAGGTCGGTTCGGTGTAGCAGTCTTGACGTGTCGCAGAGGCATATTGCACACCACCAACATAGACCTTAACTGTAACAGCTGTTTGTCCATCAAACTGCTGGCTATATGGCACGCTCAACGCGCCGTTGGATAAGATGTTGCCATCTGCGCCTAGCACTTCGTAGGTCGGTTCCTGACCTGCCAGCGGTGTTGCACCGTTGCCAGTGATATTGACCACGAAGCTGCCGTTACTGTTTTCCACACAGATGACTTCTGGCACATAGGTCGGTTCAGTGTAGCAGTTTTCTGCCGTCACAGCGGAGATTTCTTCACCCGCAAAGCTCATTGTCAGTGATTGATACTTACCAGTGTAAGTTCTTGGCAGTTGATCCACCGTGCCGCTATCAACCGGATTGCCGTTCTGATCCACAACCGTAAAGGTTGGATAAACCCGTGGTGTGCCGTCGATGGTTATGCCAAAGGTGAATTCACCATTTGCACCACAAACTGCACTTGGCGTATAGGTTATATTTCCACCACACGGTTCAGAGATATCCGCACGTGGTTCAGAGAAGCCAGGATGCCCCGGACGCTGATCCACTTCTAAACGCAAGCTCTTATCCGCATGTTGTGGGAAGGTAAGTGTTTGAGTTTCACCACCAGTGAGTTGGATAGAGCCTTGCTCAAGCAATTGCCCATTAACGCCACCTGGTAGCAATTCATACAAACGCCATTCCACCGGACCTTGCATATCACCGCCACCTGGTTCACCGGTGTTGGTTACACTGAAGGACGGGTTGCCATTTTGATCACAACGTCCATCCACAGATACACTGGAACGATCCCAAATGGTGCAGTTAGAGGTAATCGACTGTTGCCCGGCTGTGGTGGTGAAGGTCACATTACCACGTGGGTTGCGGACGGTGAATGTCGCAGATTCGTTGCGCCCCAGTTGGAAGCTATTATTCCGCAGGTTAACACTCTGACCGTTGACAGTCGCCGTTACTGTATCAGCAGAAGGCATTGGACCACCACTGTTGAAGATCACCAGGGTGATATCACCATTGTCTTCGCAGATCGTGCGGAGATTCAATAGTGGGTCTTGTGTTGAGCCACCGCTACCAACCTGGATCAACCGTGGGACACTACCAGTAATCTGTCCGTTGCTAATGTTCATGGTCACCTGATAGGTGCCGGATTGCTCGTAGGTGTAGCAAACCCGACTCAAATCATCACCTGGCGGGTCTTGAACACCTGCACCGCCGAAGTCCCATCCAGTGACAAACACACCTTCGTCCAGTTGCGCGACGAAGCAGACATAATTGCCGCCCTGTGGTTGTTCCACAAAGGTTGAGCCACTTTCAAAGACACTGAAGGTCTTAATGGTGTTGGTTGCACGGGCGGTTGTGCCGATGCTGTTTTCAACTTCAAGCGTTACCAAATAACTGCGTCCGGCTTCTGTGAAGGTTACACACGGATTTGTACTTTCAGTGAATGAATCCGTTTCACCATTACCAAAGTCCCAACGCCATACAACGATTGGTGCGCCATCACTGTTAGATTGATCGGTAAAGCAGACTTGTGTACCTGCCTGCACGCCGTATTCACTCGGCACGAAGTTAGCAGTTAGTGCGCCACCCGATGGATAAATGCGGACAACCACGCTGGCTTCAATCCGCCCATCAACGCCTTCACCTGTTACGGTGACAGTGTAGTCAGTAACTTCAGTTACAGCACCAAAGAAGTAACTAACGGTGCTAGAACCGCTGCGGTTGGTTGACCCATCTGGGAATGTCCAGATGTAGCTACCCGGTGTGATATTTACGCCTTCAGCAGTGAAGTTGATCGTCACAGGACCTTCTGCTTCGGTGCGATCCGCTGTCACATTGATGCGTGCATTATCAATAACGGTGATGGATTTGGTTTGGCTACCGCGTAGTTCACCCGCTGAGCCAACACGCCCATCCAAACGGATGCGATATTCGCCTGGTGTGTCATAAGTCACACAGCCGGGCTGATAAGCAGTGCTATCCACAGAATCGCCACCGTTATCGAAGTTCCATGACCACTCAACATCATTTTCCAGGTCAAGTGTATCACGACGATCGCTAGAGGTGTTGTTCAAGCAGACTTGCTCGCCAACGCGAATTTCGCGCGGGGTAACATCAAAGCTAACATACAGCCGCCCAATAGAGACATTTCTTGACCCCCGGCAGACGACCTCACCATTATTATCCAAATCAGTCACGGTGACAGAGATGGAATAACCTTCACCGGTCTTGAGTGCGCTCCAGGTACTGGCGTTAACAGTGATGCTGTTGCTGGTAGATGAGCCTAAATTGATAGGACCACCAGGACCATTGAGTACCCATTCATAGTTAAAGTTAACACTCACGCCACCGGTTTCAATGTTGTAGCGATAGGTGTAGTTGCTTGTGGGGCTTTCTGGTGTTGTATCACCCCTAATATTGCCACAGACAAACTGCTCAGTCGCCACATTGATATTGCGTGAGCGTGTGCAGTCATCACTACCATCACCACCCACAACAATTGCGCGGTAAGTTAAGGTATAACGCGCCCCTGGAATGGTGAACTGATAGCTCCATGTCGTGCCAGTACCGGTGGCAACCACCTCATCTGGGTTAACATCTGTACGGGTCAACGTCCATTCAATAACGTATTCACGCCCTTGAACGTTACTCACACGATTATTGGTGTTAAAGTTGACTGTTTCACCAATACCCGGGGAGGTATCACTGACGTTGGGTGTATTACAGACCAGTGAGCCGTATTCGACAACAACGCTGTTGGTCTCTAATGAGCACTCCGCGCTATTGCCACTATCTGGATCAAACATCCGCCCACTGATGTTATAAGTCCCCTCAGCTGTCCATGCAAAACTGATCTGACGTGTGTTGAAGGTTTGTGAACCATCTGGTGCTTCAACGATCCACTCATATTGTAGGTTCGGATATGCCCGGGTTACATCGTCAGAGTGATTGATTCTGAACGTTGAGGATTCATTCGGCTGGAGTGAGAAATCGCCAGAAATAGAGCATTCAAAGCCCGGTTCAGCGATGTTAATCACAACAGATGTCTCACACAGAACACCTTCTTCAGATTGTGCAGTGTAAGTCAATGTATAGGAATCAGTTGGGACGTTCCAAGTGAAGGAGAAGTTGCTGCCTTCGCTGGATGCCACCTGCCCATTTGGACCAGAAACCGTCCAAGTTTGGGTCGTAATCGTACGTCCACCAAGGTTTTCTACACTGCCGTTATAGTTGATTGTTTCACCAGGAACAACATTACGGCGACCAGAAATAGAACACTCAGCTTCTGGCAAGTTCACGGTGATCTCTGTGCTTTCTGCCTGGCTGTCTCCACCACCATTGCGAACGGTTAAGCGGATCAAGTATCGCCCGCTGTTGCTAATAGTGAAGGATGTGTTGTAGTTGGTCTCATCCGTTGCCACAACTGTGTTGGTGTCCATGTCAATCAGTTCCCACAGCCAAGTTGTCACGTTACCTTGGCTGGTATTGGTGACAAAGACCGTACCGCCAACATTGATGCTGTTGGTACTGGTGGTGAAACTGGCAATCGGAGGGGTTTGTCCGGTTGCAGTGGAGACCCATTGCTTAGTTTCCGCACTAGATTCACCATTTGCGCCAACCGTCACTAATGCGATCTGATAATTACCGCTGGTTGGATAAACGGTACAAACAGGATTGCCGTTATCTTCCACACCGTTGCCCGGCGCGTTGACAAAGTCAAAATACCAGGTATTGGTCACAGCGTTTTGGCTGGTGTTATTCAAACAAACACGGAAACCACCGTTATCGGGCAATTCTGTGATTGATTCAACCTCAAAACTGGCAGTGACAGTGCTACCGGTTGCAAAAGCATAGCTTCTGATCTTATTGCCGCCTGTGCGACCACCATAACCAGTCACCGTCATTGTAATGGCATAAGTACCCGGTTCGGTTAAGGTCACTTGGTGTGGACCCTGACCAGAGAACGTCTCGATCACGGAATTATCTGCGGTATTCACAACCACAAATTCCCAGGTTTCAATGGGACCACCATTGACCTGATCACTGGTATCCAACAAGCTGATGACACGCGGAATACCAGAATCAACCACCGTGATAGAGAAATCTGGAATAGGTTCAATCAGGGTTTCGGTCACTTCCACACTACCACGTGCAGTTGTAGTACGCGGTTCACCGTTACCAGCACGGTCTCCAGTGACCACTAGCACAATTTCCCATATACCTTCTTCTTCTAATGTGAAGGTTGGGCTAGCTTCTATACTGGTGACTTGCGTACCAGTGGTGGTGTTGGTCAACGTCCAGGCAAAGCTCAGTGTCTCGCCTTCCATTTCCGTACTGCTGGTGTTGTTCGCCGTGAAGGTGAACGGTGCAGAACCCGATGCGCGGCTGGTGGTAAAGCTAGCAATTAACGCATCTTCTGTCACTGGCGGACCAGCTGTGATTTCCACACTGCCCGAAAGCACGATGTTATCGCCGCCGGCTTCTGGCACACAGGTTAAGGTCACAGGATAACTGCCAGCCGTGTCATAGACGCGGGAGAAGGTCTCTTGTGTAACAACATCACCGCCACCAAAATCCCAGCTCACTGAGCTAATGCCTACTTTATTAGCAACGCTAAACGTGGCAGTAACTGGCAATGTATCACCACTTAATTGAATATCAATGGCACAAGAAGCCGTCACTTCTTCCCCACCTTCAGATACCGTTACGCTGTCGCTAGCGTTGTAAACGCGCCCATACTGATCGGTCACGGTCAAGGTGATGGTATAAGTCCCCGCAGCGGCATAGGTATGGGTTGCACTGGCAACATCACCAGCACCATTGCCATCCCCAAAGTCCCAAGCGATAGTATAAGTCAAACCAGCACTGTTCTGAATATCTGCGTTGACAGTTACCTCTAGATTGTTTCCAGAACCAGTAAAAGCGACACTATCCAAACGTGGGAAGTCGCTATCTGAAATAGTAACACTTTGTGTATTGCTAAAAGAACGTCCATTTTGATCTTGAACGGTTAGTGTCACATCAAAAGACGTAGACTGATCCACACCAGGATGAGGATATGTGTGTGTGACTGTGTCACCGCTGCCCGTATTGCCATCACCAAAAGTCCACTGCGCATTTGTGCTATCACTGGTGGTGTTGGTGAAGGTGACGTTGCCAGCCCCATTATTCACAATATCAAATGTCACATTAAGTGTGGTCTCAACAACATTGGGGTCTGATATCGGTTCAGAGTTTGGACAACCAGTGTCATCTACACCAAAGCCAGCATCACCTTCTGCCGGGCAGGCATCCACATCATCCGTGAAACCATCGCCGTCAGTATCTGGGATCGGGTTCGGGCAGCCATTGCCATCCACGCCATACCCTTGATCGCCTTCTGCCGGGCAGGCATCCACGTCATCCGTGAAACCATCGCCGTCAGTATCTGGGATCGGGTTCGGGCAACCGGTGCTATCCACGCCATACCCTTGATCGCCTTCTGCCGGGCAGGCATCCACATCATCTGTGAAACCATCGCCGTCAGTATCTGGGGGGGGCGGGTTCGGGCAGCCACTGCCATCCACGCCAAAACCGGCATCGCCTTCTGCCGGACATGCATCCACGTCATCCGTAAAGCCGTCTCCATCGCTATCTGGTGGCGGGTTCGGGCAGCCATTGCCATCCACGCCAAAACCGGCATCACCCTGACCTGGACATGCATCCACGTCATCCGTGAAGCCGTCTCCATCGCTATCTGGTGGCGGGTTCGGGCAGCCACTGCCATCCACGCCAAAACCGGTATCGCCTTCCGCCGGACATGCATCCACGTCATCCGTAAAGCCGTCTCCATCGCTATCTGACGGCGGCGGTGGGTTCGGACAGCCAGTGGCATCTAATCCAAAGCCAGCATCACCCTGACCTGGACATGCATCCACGTCATCCGTAAAGCCGTCGCCATCACTATCTGGAGGGGGTAATGGACACCCACTGCCATCCACGCCAAAACCGGCATCGCCTTCCGCCGGACATGCGTCGTCCGTATCTGGGATACCGTCTCCGTCCCCGTCGTTACGGGTTTGTCGCTCTGAAGTTGCAGTGGGTGCCGCAGCAATTGCCGTAGCAGTTGCATCAGCATTGGACTCATCATCCCCTCCGCCGGAAAGGATAATAAGTGCCCCCACAATAATCGCAACGCCGAGGACGACAAAGAATACGAGTTGGTTTCTACTTAAATTTCTCATATATTGTCTCCGGTTGTGTTGCTACATAAACGATTGTTACACTAACCTCCACCATAAAGTTTAAGGCAACACCTCCTCAAAACCAAAGCAATGTAAAAGATTTTTTAGAAACGACCAAAAAATTTACGTTATTCATAACAAAAATTCGCATAGTTTACAAAAAAAGAATATTAACTAATTTCAATAATTATTGAATAATATTTTATTT